>JAVVEF010000004.1:0-52013 GCA_032251275.1 Lutibacter sp. | reverse complement strand
GGCTTCAGAAATGATATCATTATTAGGGGCGGATCGCCTGTTGAAAATAAATTTTATTTGGACGGCATCGAAGTTCCAGTGATAAACCATTTTCAAACACAAGGCTCTACCGGTGGCCCGGTGGGAATTATCAATGCCGACTTAATTCGAAATGTTGATTTTTATACCAGTGCTTTTGAATCCAATATAGGAAATGCGCTGAGTTCTGTGATTGAATTTACGCAAAAAGACGGAAATCCCGATAAAATAAATACAAGGGTAACTGCTGGCACTTCTGACGCCGGAATTACTTTAGACGGTCCGATAAATGACAAAACGACCTTTATTGCATCGGTTCGCCAATCGTATTTACAGTTCTTGTTTAAATTGATTAAACTTCCTTTTTTGCCAACGTATAACGATTTTCAGTTTAAGTTAAAACATCAATTGTCGGCTAACAGTGAAATAAGTTTTATAGGACTTGGTGCCATCGATAAGTTTAGACTAAATGAAAGCGTAAATAAGAATGTTACTGATGAAAAAACCATCAAAAGAAATCGTTATATTTTAAGTATTGTTCCGGTTCAGGAGCAATGGAATTACACAGTAGGAGCTTCTTACAAGCATTATGCAGGAAATTCTATGCAACAGGTTGTGGTGAGTAGAAATGAGCTGAGCAACAATGCTAAAAAGTATTTTAATAATACAGCCAACGCTTCCGATTTGTTACTTGACTATACTTCAAAAGAAATTGAAAACAAATTTCGATTTGAAAACACTTCAACTTCAGCAAATAATTATAAACTATCGCTCGGTTTTGGTGCAGAACAGGCGAAATACACAAATACAACATTTCAAAAAATTGCCAATTCGCAGGGCGTTTCTGAAATAGATTTCTCTTCGGAATTGGCGATGTTTAAATATGCGGTATTTGGGCAAATTTCAAAAAAATATGTTCATTCCAAATTGGGCGCTTCCTTTGGATTTCGGATGGATGGTGCCGATTATAATGCCCAAATGCGCAATCCACTCAATCATTTTTCGCCAAGAATTTCCTTGGCATATTCACTTTCAGAAAAACTCACCGTTAATGCAACAGCCGGTATTTATTCTCAGTTACCAACCTATACAATTTTGGGTTACAGAGATACGGAAAACAATTTGGTCAATAAAAACAACGGATTAAAATACATTCAGGCAAATCATTGGGTTAGCGGATTCGAATTTACACCAAACAACAGTTCAAAAATTAGTGTGGAAGGTTTTTATAAAACGTATAAAAATTATCCATTTTCTGTCAGAAATCAAATCAGTTTGGCAAATTTGGGAGCCGATTTTGGCGTTGTTGGAAATGAAGAAGTAATTTCAACTTCTGAAGGAAGGGCTTATGGTTTTGAATTTTTCGCACAAAAGAAGTCTTACGCCGGATTCTACGGAATTTTATCCTACACTTTTGTGGTGAGTGAATTTAAAGACAATCTAAACAATTTTAACCCTTCAACCTGGGACAACAAGCATTTGTTAACCGTTACAGGAGGCAAAAAACTAAAAAGAAATTGGGAAATTGGCGGTAAATTTAGATTGGTAGGCGGACGGCCTTATACACCATATGATATGGATGCATCTTCTGAAATTGCAAATTACGATGTGTCCAATCAGGGAATCTTTGATTTTAGCCAATTAAATACGGAAAGATTTAAAACCTTTACGCAATTGGATCTTCGCATAGATAAAACGTGGTTCTGGAAAAAAATGTCTTTAAATTTTTATGTGGATGTTCAAAATGTTTTGGCTAGTGAAGCGATTGAACAACCTTATTTGGTTCCGACTTTGGATGCCAGTGGAAATAAAATAATTGATGCCGATAACAATGCCAAATATGTGTTGGAAAGTGTTGAAAATACTTCTGGCACCCTGCTTCCAAGATTTGGCGTTATTTTCGATTTTTAACGATTGTTTACAATAAGCGTATCTAAATTTAAACGCATTTTAAGCCATTTTTTCAATCTGATTTCCTCTTGACGTTTATTTTTTACCGCGTCATACCATTCGGCATTAAAAGTGCTAATCGTATCTACCTTTTTAAAATTTGTTTTATACTGCGTGGTATAACTTAATTGTTTTAAGCCAGCGTAATTGATTAAGGCTTCTTTGCTAATTTGCACAAAAGGGATTTGATGCGCGTAAAATTTGCTTAATTCAGCTTCAAGTAATTTAATTTTATCTTCTTTTTCATTTAAAGTTTCATCTCTGGATGAAATTAATTTTTGATTTTGAACATACAAATCCGTCAGGTTTTGTACATCGTGCCTTAAATCGGAATCACCGCCTTGTTCAAAAATTAATTTTGTGTCCTTAAGGCCATATTCCGGCAGTTTGGCTGTCCAAGAATTAATTTCTTCCGAAGTAAGATTTTGACCGTAAACATAAATTTTTATGCTTTTGTTTTTGTAATTCAAATCTTCATCTTTTTCATCAATAATGCTGACCCCGCCCTCTTTTAGATCAGTTATTAAGTTTGTTGCAGATTGTTTAAACTGATTTATTTTGAATAAATTAAAAAATAGATAAATACTCGCTGCAAATACTAAAAATGCTACAAATGAAGCCATTTGTGCAATCCTTTTTCTTTTAGCGGAATCGAGATATTTAACCATTGGGAATTTTAAAAATTTCACAATCATAAAAGTTGCCAAAGCAATAAAAATGGTGTTGATGCTAAATAAAAACATAGCGCCGCCAAAATAACTTAAATTCCCGGTTGCGAGTCCGTATCCTGCAGTGCAAAGCGGTGGCATTAAAGCAGTTGCAATGGCAACACCGGCAATCGTATTCGTTTGTTTGCTTCTTCGGCTTATGGCAATAATCAACGCCAAACCACCGGCAATGGCTATAAATACATCTCGAACATCTGGTGATGTTCTTGCCAAAAGTTCAGGGGTTTCATTTCTGAATATTGGTATCAGAAAGAAAAGAAAAGAGGTTATCAAACTTAACCCAACCATAACGCCCA
Organism: Lutibacter sp.; assembly: GCA_032251275.1. Taxonomy (GTDB): domain Bacteria; phylum Bacteroidota; class Bacteroidia; order Flavobacteriales; family Flavobacteriaceae; genus Lutibacter. Next base: position 49,021 of record JAVVEF010000004.1, on the reverse strand, counting down.
AATTGGTAAGCGAACGTTTTAAAGTGTCAATATCATTGGTTCCGATAGACAATCCAACACCTAAAATTGGACCCAATAAAGGTGATATAAGCATCGCGCCAATCACAACTGCAGGAGAACTGACATTTAATCCGATTGAGGCTATCAAAATTGAAAAAATCAACACCCAGGCAGTATGGCCTTTCATCGAAATATTTTCTTTTATGTCTTCTATAGTAGCTTTTTTATCGGTGTCATGGTCAATATCCAATAACTCGAATAAAAATTGTTTTATGGTTTCCCAAGCTTCCTTTAATTTTTTCTTTTCGGCTGGCTTAATTTCTTTTTCGTCTTCCATAATTACATTTTTTGGTTTAATGCTAACAAATACAGCAATTGATGCTTAATTATTAAGGGCGTTCCCGCTGAAAAAGCGGTCGGGCTTTTCGCTGCAATCTTTTTTTCGTTGAAAAACCTCAAAAAGTATTTCCGCTTCAATCCCTAACGCAAATGCTTTTGTAAACAGAACTTAGCCCATTTTTTTAAACAAAATCTTTTCCAAATTCATTTTTTACTGCGGAAGTGATTTGTTTTATATCTTGTTCTTTATCTTTTGGGCAAATAAGAATTACTTCATCTTTTTCAACCACAATATAATCATTTAATCCTTGAATCACCACGCGTTTTTTGGATTGTGTTTTTACAATATTGTTTGCCGAATCTATGTAAATAACATTGCCGCCTAAGGTCGCGTTTTGATCCGAATCTTTTTTTAATTCACTATATAAGGAACTCCAGGTTCCCAAATCATTCCATTTAAAATTTACAGGCAGCACAAATACATTGCTTGCTTTTTCCATAATGCCAAAATCTATGGAGATGTTTTCCGAAAACGCGTAATTCGTTTCAATAAATTGGTTTTCTAAAGCAGTGTTGTAATTATTTTCTCCATTTGCGAACAGTGCATACATTTCAGGCAAATGCGTTTTAAAAGCTTTTAAAATACTTTTTGCGCTCCATATAAAAATGCCGGCATTCCAAAGGTAATCGCCACTTTCTAAAAATTGTTTGGCAATTTCCAAATTGGGTTTCTCGGTAAATTTTTTAACTTTTTTAAGTTCGTTTTCCGAATTTTCAAACTGAATATAACCATAACCCGTATTTGGAGTTGTTGGTTGAATCCCTAATGTCAATAACGCATCATTTTCTGAACAAAAATCGAAAGCAGTTTTAATGTTTTTTAAAAATTCCGTTTCGTCTTCAATCCAATGGTCTGAGGGCGCAATTACCATAATGCCATCCGGATTTTCATTATAAATTTTAAAAGCGCTGTATAAAATGCACGGAGCGGTATTTCGCATTGTGGGCTCTAATAGTAATTGCTTCGATGAAATTTTTGGCAACTGCCCCAGCACCAAATTTTCGTATTTTTTGTTGGTGGCAATTAAAATATTTTCTAAAGGAATTGTTTTTTCAAATCGACCGACTGTTTTTTGGATTAACGTGCTTCCAGTTCCCAGCATATCGTGAAATTGTTTGGGAAACTGTTGGGTGCTCATTGGCCAAAATCGGGAGCCGACACCGCCAGCCATAATTACGGTATAATAATTCTTATTCATCTCAATAAATTTTATAGTTCAAAAATACGAATTATCCTTCGTTTTTGTTGATAATGACCTTATTTTTAATGAGAATTAAGGATTTCTACTTCAGCATTAGGGTTGAATAAATAAACCTTTTTGCTGGCCATTTCAACACATTCAAATCGCGTTCTTCTTTTTGCCCCTTTTTTAAACGCTTTGTTGTTGAAGCTAAAAAAACTTCCGTTTTCCAATTCGAAGATAAAACTCTTTCCCGACTTTTCATTGTACTCATTCAATGCACGTGTTAAATTGACATCGGCTCCGGTGCTGGCTTTCGGATTTTTAAGATAATTTGCCAAATGGGGAAGCAGGTGCGATGGATAAATGCTTGGCTTCAAAAAAGGCAACATCAACTGTTGAAAATTTTGCTTCCATTCCTTGCCGTGCGGTTTTACCCTTTTGTGTTTTTTGAAAGTGACCCAATGCGCCAATTCGTGAACAAGCGTAAATAAAAACTGATATTGATTCAACGTGTTGTTTAAGGTAATTTGAAAATCACCGTTTATTTTTCTTTTAAAATCGCCGTGTTTTGTTGCCCTGTTGTTTACAATTTTGATGTGAATGGGATGATTTGTCAAAATTTCTTCAACCAATCCAACCGAGTTTTCAGGAATATATTTTGAAAGTATTTTCATAGGTTATTAAGGAGTTGTTGAAGAAACCTGTAAAATTTTTCCGTTGTAAAATTTATTGCCGGTCAAGGCAAAATTGTAAATATAATTGGCCATTTCTGCTGCGGAAACAGAAGCTTTATAACCGGGAAATGCTTCTTCCAGCATTTCTGTTTGCACAGCGCCCAAAGCTAACGCATTAAAGGATATTTGTTGTTCTTTGTATTCTTCCGCCAACACTTCGGTCAAGGTTAATAAAGCGCCTTTTGATGAACTGTAAGCTGCCAATCCTGGAAATTTCATACTGCCCTGAATGCCGCCAATGCTGCTTATATTTACCACGTGACTTCCTTTTTTTAAATAGGGAATAAGCACTCGCGTAAGTTCGGCAACGGCAAAAACATTGACTTTATAAACTTCCAAAAAATCTGCTGAAGTTAAATTCCCAAAAGGTTTATTGACTAATTTTCCTGCATTATTGATTAAGACATCAACCTGTTTCCAGTTTTTGTCGACAAAATCCGTTACTTTTTTTAAGTCCTTTTCAGCTGATAAATCCACAGAAATTGCGGTAATATTTTTCAGGTTCAGATTTTCTAATGGTGTGGTATTTCTTGACAATGCCAAAACTTGGTAATTATTTTTGGCAAACAATTGCGCCAATTCAAAACCAATTCCGCGACTTGTTCCTGTGATAATGATGTTTTTCATCTGTTAAATTTTATTTTTTAGCGGTAACAGCTGCTGTTCGCCATTAAGCATTACTTCATGTATCAAAATTTGTGATGCTCGGTTCATTTTAATTAAAAATTATGTGCTGATAAGCTCCAATATCTGGAGGTATCGTTCTTAAAACGCCTAAAATATCATTTGTGGCTAAAATTCTCCCGGCTTCACTGCCCTTTTTAACAGCATCAGATTTATCACCAATGATTAATTCATTGGTTTCGGGAGATTTAAAATGCGGATTTCCATTAAAAACATTGTCAATATAGTGAATTGGATCGTTAAGATCCTTAAATCTGAGCAGGTTATTTTTGAATGAATAATTAAAAACAGTACCTTCAACTTTGTCGATCACCAACTCAATATTGCTGTTTCCGTCGATAATACAATTGGTGAAATTGGCTGCATGTAAATCTCGCGCTACCACAATTTGCGCATTGTTTTTGCTGTAAGTGAAAAAGTTATTGATCAATACACTTGGATATTGCCTAAAACTGTTGCTCCAATAATTGGCAAACGTAGAATGTACAAAATTGTAAGTTCCGCCAATGGTGCAGGCCAAAGACGATTGTCCGCTATTGTTAATCGCCAAATTTTCTCCATAAATATTGGTTTCTCGCCCTAAAATTCCAAAGTTGGAACTGTTGTAAATTTGGCTGTTTTTAATAATCAAAGTAGGAGCGGAGCTGTTACCTATTGAATCAGAAATAATTCCTGTGGAAGCATTTTTGATGATGGTGTTTTTTATGCTGTTGTTTTTACTGCCTGCACGCAGCCAAATCGCTCCCCATTGTCCGGGAATTTCTTTGAATTGTGGCTCAAGCCGGTCGCCTTCAATAATAACCTTATTATTTAATTCTCCGTTGATGATTAAAGTGGCGTTTTTTGAAATGACCAATCCGGAATTTGCGTGAAAATGAATTTTCGCGCCGGCTTCAATGGTCAGCGTTTTATGTGCCGGGACTGCGCAATAACCATAAATTACGTAAGGTTTTTCGTTGGTGAAAGTGGTGTTTTCTTCGAGGAAAAATCCGTTTACTTTTAAATCTTCGCCGTCAGTTGTTTTTCCGATAGAAATTGTTTCAATAAAACCATTTGAATCTTTTGAAGGAAACAAAAAATGGGCATCTTTTACCAAAGTTACCAATTTCACTTCCTGCAAATTTTCGCCACCGTCAAAAACAATTTCATCTGTGTAAATTGGGTTGGAAACCTGACTGTAATCGATAGTGGTTTCAATAAAAACAAAGAGGCTGTCTTTGGCCAAAATCTCCACATTTTCAAAAATCTTGCCGGGAACTCCGTCAACATTCAATCTGTAAAAAGAGTTTTCACCTTTGCCAAGTCCGATAAAAGGAACCGAAATGTTTTTATTGCTTTTGTTGTAAACCTTTAAATTATAAGTGCTTGAGCCGATTTTGGTAAAAACGGTATCCAAATACACCGTGTCTTTTGAAAAAGTGAGTTTGCCCGAACTCAGCTCGGCCGAAAAATCTTTTCTGCACGAAGAAAAAATCAGCAAAATTGAAGCACAAAAAAAAGTTACGTAATAACGCATTCGGGTTGTTTTTGTAAATGTAAAAATAATTTGCGGCACTTTATTTTTTAATCAATGCAATCTCGTATAATTTACTCCAATGTTTTCCGGTTACAAAAAGACGGTTATTTTCTTTGTCGAAAGCAATTCCGTTAAGCACTTCATCAGCATCATCCAATTTTTGGTCTTTTTCAATAATACTTTTTAAAGAAGTTAAATTGGCAACGCCTTCAACTTTTCCACTGTTTGGGTTTACCATTAAAATAGTATTTTGTTGCCAAATATTCGCATAAATCAATCCGTTTACAAATTCCAGTTCATTCAGTTTTTCAACTTTGCGCTCATTGGTATAAACTTCAATATAATCTTCCTCAACAAGTGTTTCCGGATTCAAAAACCAGATAAATTCCGTGCCGTCGGTTTTAATTAATTTTTCGCCGTTGTGTGTTAATCCCCAGCCTTCGCGACTTTTGGTATAATTGAAAGTTCTTTCTTGTTCAAACGTGTTTAAGTCATACACAAAACCAATACCTCCTTGCCAGGTAAGCTGGTACAATTTATTGTTGAAAATGGTAATTCCTTCTCCAAAATACTGTTCGTCTAAATCTTTTTGCTGTAATACTTTTCCTGTTTTTAACTCCACTTTCCTGATGGAAGAACTCCCTTTTCTTCCGGTTCCTTCATATAAAAATCCATTAAAATATTCCAAGCCCTGGGTATAAGCGCTTTTATCGTGCGGAAAAGTATTTATGATTTTGTAGGTGTAAATTTCAGGAGCTGAATCGGCCAAAAAATAAATTATTTCTGAAACTTTTGATGACTTATTTTCGTAAAAAACAATGGCAGTTACCGTGTGTTTTCCTAATTTAAAATCATTAATTTTAATAGTTGTGGAAGTTTTGCTGCTTTTTACTTTTTTGTCATCCAGTAAAAATTGAACAGAATCAATGTTTTTATTATTTTTTTCTGAAATTGATATGGTCAATTCCTTATTTGTCTGAATTTTTTTCGGGGCATTTATCATAAATTTATGTTCACTTTTACAAGAGAAAATGGCAAGGAATATAAAAAAACTAAAAAATGATTTGTAGAACATAACTTAAAATGGCGTTTTATGAATTTTTTATGTAAATAAAATAAATTATTTGTTTGAAGTTTCAAAAATATAGTTAAATTTGCAGTCTTAAAAATAAAATTACATTTAAAACGAGTTTACGATGAAAAAAGGTATACACCCAGAAAATTATAGAATGGTAGCATTTAAAGATATGTCGAATGAAGATGTGTTTTTGACTCGTTCAACAGTAAACACTAGAGAAACTCTTGAAGTAGATGGTGTTGAATACCCTTTGGTAAAATTAGAGATTTCTAGAACTTCACATCCATATTACACAGGTAAAACAAAAATGGTTGATACTGCAGGACGTATTGATAAGTTCAAAACGAAATATGCTAAGTTCAGTAAATAATTAGCAACGTTAAAATATTTAAAATCCTCAACGAAAGTTGGGGATTTTTTTTTGAAGTCAATTTATTTCAAGAAAAAACCCATTGTTTTGCAATGGGTTTTTTAATTTATAATTAAGCGAGGCTCAGAATTAGGCCAGCATCGTTACCGGGTTTTCAATAAATTGTTTCAAGGTTTGCAAAAAGGCAGCGCCGGTAGCACCGTCAACTGTTCTGTGATCGCAAGCCAAGGTAATTTTCATGGTATTTCCCACCACAATTTGACCATTTTTAACCACAGGTTTTTCAATAATGGCACCTACTGATAAAATTGCCGAGTTTGGCTGGTTGATAATTGAAGTAAATTCTGAAATTCCAAACATCCCAAGGTTTGAAACGGTAAATGTACTTCCTTCCATTTCTGCAGGGGTCAATTTTTTGGATCTCGCCCTGGTCGCCATATCTTTTACTTCAGCACCTATTTGCGTCATTGTTTTCTGATCCGTAAAACGAACAACCGGCACAAGCAATCCGTCTTCAACAGCAACAGCAACCCCAATATTTACATGGTGGTTTATGCGTGTTCTGTCATCAAACCATTGTGAATTAACTTTTGGATGTTTTTTCAATGCCATAGCGCTTGCTTTCACTACAATATCATTGAAAGATACTTTGATGTCTGGCAATTCATTAATCAATTTACGCGATTCAATAGCGTTGTCCATATTAATCTCCAGCATTAAATAATAATGAGGAGCTGTAAATTTAGATTCGGCCAATCTGCGCGCAATGGTTTTTCGCATTTGAGAATTAGGCGTTTCTTCAAAACTTTCTTTTCCTGAAACTGGTGCAGAAGCAGCAGATGTTGAAGAAACTGCGGCAGGCACATAATTTTCTACATCCGATTTTACAATACGTCCGCCATCTCCGGTTCCGGAAACATTATTCAGATTTATTCCTTTTTCTGAAGCTATTTTTTTTGCCAAAGGCGATGCAATGATTCTACCAGAATCATTTGCTAAAACTGGAGCTTGTTCGGTTTCGGTTACTTTCTCAGGTTCAGCAATCTCAGCAGCTTTTTCAGTAGCTTTTGGTGCTTCAGGAGCTTTTGTTTTTTCGTCACCTTTAGTTTCGCTTGGTGCCGCTGCTTTAAATTCTTTCAGTATCGCATCAATATCTTCACCTTCTTCGCCAATAATGGCCAATAAAGAATCTACAGGAGCACTTTCTCCTTCTTTTAAACCGATGTATAAAAGTGTGCCTTCATTAAAAGATTCAAACTCCATTGTTGCTTTATCGGTTTCAATTTCGGCTAAAATATCGCCTTCTGAAATTTTATCGCCAACTTTTTTTAACCACTGTGCTACAACTCCTTCAGTCATTGTGTCACTTAAACGTGGCATTGTTATAATTTCTGCCATTTATCTATGTTTTAAAAACGGATAGTCCTTTTGTTCGTAAACAATATCATATAAAAGTTGTTTGTCCGGATATGGAGATTCCTCAGCAAATTGAACACATTCTTCCACTTTACCTTTTACCTCTTGATCCCAAGCTTTAATATCTTTATCAGTAGCGTATTTTTTATCCTTTATCACCTGCAATACTTGGGAGATAGGATCAATTTTACGGTACTCGTCCACTTCTTCTTTTGTTCTGTATTTTTGGGCATCACTCATCGAATGGCCTCTGTAACGGTAAGTTTTTATATCAAGCAACGTTGGTCCGTCACCTCTTCTGGCGCGTTTGATGGCTTCATCCATAGCTTCCGCCACTTTAACAGGATTCATTCCATCTACTGGTCCGCAAGGCATTTCATAGCCCAAACCAAGTTTCCAGATATCTTCATGATTGGAAGTTCTGCTAACAGAAGTTCCCATCGCGTAACCATTGTTTTCACAAATAAACACCACCGGAAGTTTCCAGGTGATAGCCATATTAAATGTTTCGTGTAAAGAACCTTGTCTGGCCGCACCATCCCCAAAATAGGTTAAGGTAACGCCATCCCGTCCAAAATATTTATCTGCAAAAGCCAAACCTGCTCCTAAAGGTATTTGTCCGCCAACAATTCCGTGGCCACCGTAAAAATTATGTTCGGGAGAAAAAATGTGCATAGAACCACCCATACCACGTGAAGTTCCGGTATCTTTTCCCATTAATTCTGCCATAATTCTTTTAGGATCAACGCCCAATCCAATTGGCTGAACGTGATTTCTGTAGGCAGTGATCATTTTGTCATTTTTTTCCATCACATGCAAAGCGCCTGCTAAAACAGCTTCTTGACCATTATATAAATGCAGAAAGCCCCTAACTTTTTGTTGGATATAAAGTGCCGCCAATTTATCCTCAAATTTTCTCCAAAACAGCATGTCTTTATACCAATTGATATAGGTTTCTTTGGTTATTTTTTTCATTTATAAAAATATAAGTATTAGTCGAACTGCAAAAATACTATTTTGCTCTTTAGTAATTAAGTAAAGCACTATTTTTTTTACTATAATGTTTTCGCTAAGGTAAATGAAGCATTAAATTTTTTTATGACGATGCAAAAATATTTCAATATGATTATAAATTAGTTTTCAAATAAAATGAATTCAAACAATATTTTTGAAGTATAACAGTTATATTTACTGGAATTAAAGATCATACTACAGTTGTGGGGACGACGATTTCTTTAATTTTTTTTGAAATAAATATTCTGATTGAGTAAAATATAAAAGCTTAGGTAATATGCTACAGTTGTGGGGACTACAAATATTATTGCTTTTACGGATGCAATCAGAAATAAAAAGTCTCGAGATTTCTCGAGACTTTTTTTATTTTGCACTTACTTAAAAGTATACAATTTAAGCTTCCATATAATCCTCTATAGGATTGCATGAACACACTAAATTTCTGTCGCCATAAGCATCATCTACCCTTCTTACGGATGGCCAGAATTTATTTTCTTTCAAATATGGAAGCGGAAATGCAGCTTGTTGTCTGGTGTAAGGAAACTCCCAAACATCAGCAGTTATCATTTCCTGGGTATGAGGCGCATTTTTTAGTGGTGTATTTATATCGCCACTTTCAATTTCCGCAATTATTTCACCTTTAATGGCTATTAAAGCATCGCAGAAACGATCGAGTTCAACTTTATTTTCGCTTTCTGTTGGTTCAATCATTAAGGTATCGTGAACAGGAAACGAAACTGTAGGGGCATGGTATCCATAATCCATTAGTCGTTTTGATACATCGGTAACTTCTATTCCTCCTGATTTAAATTGTCTGAAATCGACAATCATTTCGTGGGCTGAGAATCCGTTTTCGCCTGAATATAAAATAGGATAGTGTTTTTCTAAGCGAGATTTGATATAATTGGCATTTAATATGGCAATCATCGTAACATCTTTTAATCCTTTTGATCCAAGCATTTTAATATAACCGTATGAAATTAGCAATACCAAAGCAGATCCCCAGGGCGCTGATGAAATTGCGGTTATTGGCGTATTTCCGCCGGTTGAAACTAATGGATTCGACGGTAAAAATGGTGCTAAATGTTTTGCCACACAAATTGGACCAACGCCAGGGCCTCCGCCTCCGTGAGGAATTGCGAAAGTTTTATGCAGATTCAGGTGGCAAACATCGGCACCAATGGTGGCAGGATTTGTCAATCCAACCTGTGCGTTCATATTGGCGCCATCCATATAAACTTGTCCGCCATTGTCGTGGATAATTTTTGTGATCTCTTTAATAGAGCTTTCAAATACACCGTGCGTTGATGGGTAAGTTACCATGAGCGCGGCTAAATTATCTTTATGGAATAGTGCTTTTTCACGCAAATCGTCCACGTCAATATTTCCTTCAGGAGTCACTTTGGTTACAACAACTTTCATACCGGCCATCACAGCTGATGCGGGATTTGTGCCGTGTGCTGAAGCGGGAATTAAGCAAATTGTGCGGTGGTGATTTCCTTCTGATTCGTGGTATGCTTTAATCACCATTAAACCGGCATATTCACCTTGGGCACCGGAATTTGGCTGTAAGGATGTTGCATAAAAACCCGTAATTTCGTTTAATGCTTTTTCTAATTCCTTAAAGATTTTTTGGTAACCCTGCGCTTGATTCACTGGTACAAACGGATGCATATTTCCCCAATTCGACCAGCTCAAAGGCAACATTTCTGTAGCTGCATTTAATTTCATGGTGCAGGATCCCAATGAAATCATAGAATGATTTAAGGATAAATCTTTTCGTTCCAGTTTTTTAATATAACGCATCATTTCTGTTTCTGAATGATAATTTTCAAAAACTTCATTGGTCATAAAATTTGAAATGCGTTTTAAATTTTTTGGCAAACTATTTTTAAGGATACTTTTGGATGAAACAATTTCTTTTCCTTCGGCTTTGGCTAAAATTTCGAGAATTTCATTGATGTCATCCAAATTTGAAGTTTCATTGATAGAGATACTCACTTGGGAATTACCTGGGTAGAAGAAATTAATCGCGCTGCTTTCTGCCAATTCTTTGATTTTATCAGCATCGGAAACTTCAACAGTCAAGGTGTCAAAAAACACATTGTTTAATTGCTTCAGATTTAATTTGGAGATTCCAGTACTTAAAGTCGCTGTTAAATTCTGGATTTTTTCGGCAATATAGATCAGTTCTTTTGGGCCATGATAAACAGCGTACATTCCTGCCATAACAGCCAGTAAAACCTGTGCGGTACAAATATTTGAAGTTGCTTTTTCGCGTTTGATATGTTGCTCACGCGTTTGTAAAGCCATCCGCAATGCCCGATTTCCGTCTTTATCAACAGTAACGCCAATAATACGTCCCGGAAGTGTGCGTTTATAGGCTTCTTTTGTGGCAAAATAGGCCGCATGCGGACCTCCATATCCCATTGGAATTCCAAATCTTTGCGTGGTTCCAATCACCACATCGGCACCCCATTCACCCGGAGGCGTTAAAACAGCTAAACTTAATAAATCGGCTGCCACGGCAACTCTCGCTTCAAGAGCATTCGCTTTTTTAACAAAATTGGCATAGTCATAAACCTGGCCATTTTTTGCTGGATATTGCAATATGGCACCGAAAACAGTTTCCGTAAATTCGAAATTCTGATGATTTCCGATAATCAATTCAATTCCCAAAGGAAGACCTCTTGTTTTTAAAACATCTATTGTTTGGGGCAATAATTCTTCAGAAACAAAAAACTGGAAAGCATTTGCCTTTTTTTGAGCTTTGGATAATGTGTTATACAACATAATCATTGCTTCGCCGGCAGCGGTTCCTTCATCCAATAATGACGCATTTGCCATTTCCATTCCGGTAAGTTCAATAACCATTGTCTGAAAGTTAAGCAAGGCTTCCAAACGACCTTGGGCAATTTCGGCCTGATAGGGCGTATAAGCGGTATACCATCCCGGATTTTCAAATATATTGCGTTGAATAACGCCCGGAAGTATGGTTGGGTGGTATCCCAAACCAATATAATTTTTAAACAATTTATTTTTGTTTGCAAGTTCTTGAATATGTGTTAAATACTCAAACTCACTCATTGCTTTTGGCAAATTCAACTCATGGGGCAAACGAATATCTGAAGGAATTGTTTTGTCGATTAATTCATTCAACGATTGAACACCAATGGTGGCAACCATTTCTTTTACCTCATTTTCTCGAGGTCCAATATGTCTTAAAACAAAGGAATCTGTTCTCATTTATGTTTTGGTGTTTTTTATTTTAATGATTCCAAATTTAATGAAAATTCCACAATGAGAATGCCACTCATCTTACTTAATTATAATATTTTGTTAACCATGAAATTCACTGTTATGGCAATTATGTACTTTTGTTGCATGCGTTTGTTTCAAAAAATATTTGATTTTTATATTTTTAGCAATATCCATGTTGCCTTGGCGGGATTTTCAATGACGAAAATCACACTGATAAACTTTGGCATACAGGATAATTTAACACCCTTGTTTGTGGCTTTTTCTATCCTGTTATCCTATAATTTTATTCGGTTTTACGAAATTAAAAATAACAGGTTAAATTGGTTCAAGGACTGGTTTTTTAAGAAAATAAATGAAATATTATTGTTGCTGATTTTGTCAATTTTTGGATTGATTACTATTTTATTTTTTACTGATTTTAATTTGAAATCACTTTTAACACTTTTCCCTTTTGCTTTTATGACATTATTTTATGCAATCCCATTGTTTAAAATAGGAAAAATGGAAATTTCATTTAGAAATTTTCCGATGATAAAAATTTTCAGCATTACTGTTGCCTGGGCTGGTATTTCGGTATTTTTTCCTTTGGCTGAAGCCAATTATCAATTTACATCAGCAGTTTACCTGGAGTTTTTTCAGCGGATTTTAATATTGTTGGCCATCACAATTCCGTTTGATATTAGGGATGTGAATGCCGATTCAAAATCGTTAAAAACCCTGCCGCAATTTTTAGGAATAACTAACTCCAAAGTTTTGGGAACTTTTTTGTTATTTGGATTTATTTTATTGGAAATTTTTAAAGAACATTATACGGATGCCCGTTTTCTCGTTGTGATGACAGTCTCAATTATTACCGGACTCTTTTTGTGGTTTTCATCGCCAAAAAGGTCTCGGTATTATACCAGTTTCTGGGTAGAATCCGTGCCCATAATTTGGCTGGGAATGCTCATGTTTATGAATAATTAATTGTTTTAAAATTTGACGCTGTGGATCATAAGAATAAAAAATATTTCGAAGTAAACAAAGATACCTGGAACAAAAAAGTTAGTGTTCACATTAAATCGGATTTTTACGATGTTGAAGGTTTCAAAAGCGGGAAAACATCCCTAAACAAATTTGAATTGGAAGAATTGGGTGATGTGAATGGCAAAAAGCTTTTGCATTTGCAATGTCATTTTGGACAGGACACATTAAGTTGGAGCAGGCTGGGAGCCAAGTGTACAGGCATTGATATTTCTGATGAAGGCATCAAAAACGCAAAGTTGCTGAATGATAAATTGGGTTTGGATGCCACTTTTATTGAAAGTAATTTGTATGAGGTTCCCAAAAATGTAAAAGGAAATTTTGATTTAGTTTTCGCCTCTTACGGCGTTATTGGATGGTTGCCCGATTTAAAAACTTGGGGAGAAATTATTGCCGAAAAACTTAATAAAGGCGGTGTGTTTTATTTGATTGAATTTCATCCGATTGTTTGGATGTTTGATTATTTGCAAACACCGCCAAAACTGATTTATCCTTATCAAAACAGCGAGGTGATTTATGAAGAATACAAAGGAACTTACACCAACAAAGATGCCGAGATTATTAGTAAAGAATATGGCTGGAATCACGGTTTGGGAGAAGTTGTTTCGGCATTAACCGCTGCCGGACTTCATATTGAATTTTTGCACGAATTTGAAAAATCGCCCTATAATACTTTACCTGAAATGGAGGAAACTGAAGATGGAATGTTTGTGCAAAAAGGCGGTGAAAATTTATTTCCACTCCTTTATTCCATCAAAGCAACTAAAAAATAAAAGGCTTCCGATTTGGAAGCCTTTTTAGGATATTTACTTTAAAAGTTTTTCGATTTTTTCTCTTTCTTCTTCCGCCAAGGCGCCGTCAACTAAAATTCTGCCGCTGTATTCATCGGTAATGATTTTTTTGCGACTTGAAATTTCAACCTGTCTTTGTGGTGGAATGGTGAAAAATGATCCGCCGGAAGCACCTCTTTCAATAGAAACAACCGCCAAACCATTTTTAACGTTTGATCTGATTCTATTGTAAGCCGCCAATAAATTGTCATCAATCAATTCAGCATATTCTTTAGATTTTTCAAGCAATATATTTTCTTCTTTTTCGGTATCGCTCATGATATCGTTCAACTCAGCAGCCTTATGTTTAAGCAATTCTTCTTTTCTGGCAAGGTTTGCTTTTGTGCCTTCAATCACTTCGTTTTTTTGCTCAATCTTGGCTCTGTGCTCTTTAATTCTTTTTTCAGCCAATTCAATTTCAAGTTCCTGGTATTCGGTTTCTTTGCTTATTGAATTGAATTCTCTGTTGTTGCGAACTTTCTTTTGTTGTTCCGTATATTTTTTAACCAAAGTGTTTGCTTCATCAATCACCAACTTTTTGTCGGTAATTTCTTTTTTTAGAGCCTCCACTTCTTCGTCTAAATTAACAAGTCTTTTGTTTAACCCAATGACTTCATCTTCTAAATCTTCAACTTCTAAAGGTAATTCACCTCTTACGCTTTTAATTTCATCAATTCTTGAATCGATTAATTGCAAATCATAAAGAGCTCTTAACTTTTCTTCAACAGTAACTTCTTTGCTTTTAGCCATATTATAAGTAATAAATTGGATTTGTATTTTTTTGTGATAAAATGATTGCAAAATTAGGAAATTTTTTTGTAAGTATATCAACTAAAAGATTTTTTGTGAATTGTTCACTTTCATAGTGTCCAATGTCTGCAATAACCAGTTTGTTTTCGGCTTTGTAAAACTCGTGATATTTGATATCGGCAGTCACATAAATGTCGGCGCCGGCTTCTATGGCTTTTTCAATGGCAAAGCTTCCGGATCCTCCTAAAACAGCGACTTTCTTAATGGGTTTTTCCAACAATTCCGAATGACGAATGCCTTTTGAATTCATGGTGTTTTTTAAGAAATGAAGGAAGTCGGTTTCGCTAATTTCTTCGTCCAGTTCACCTGTCATTCCCAAGCCAATTTCCTGATTTGTGTTCTCCAATGAAACAATTTCATAGGCAACTTCTTCGTAAGGATGTGATTCAAAAAGCGCGGAAAGGATATTTCTTTCCTTGTGTTTTTCAAAAATGACCCCAATTAAGGTTTCATTTTCCTGATGTAATTTTCCTTTTTCTCCATAAACCGGATTGGAATTTTCGTTTCCTTTAAAAGTACCATAACCTTCCATATTAAAACTGCAATTGTCGTAATTTCCAACAGTTCCGGCACCGGCGTTAAAAAGTGCCTGTCTAACTTTTTCGGTAGCCGCAATTGGCGCGTAAGTTGTGAGTTTCTTAAGCGTATTTTTTTGCGGAATCAATATTTTTTTGTTTTTCAACCCTAAAACTTTACACATTTTTGCGTTTACACCTTCAAAAGAGTTGTCTAGCGCTGTGTGCATCGCATAAATGGCAATGTTGTTTTTGATGGCTTTGATCACCGCACGTTCTACATAATTTTTGCCGGTCAGTTTTTTTAAGCCCGAAAATAAAATGGGATGAAAACTTACGATTAGGTTGCAGTTGTTTTCAATGGCTTCATCAACAACTGATTCTAGCGTGTCTAATGTCACCAAAATGCCTGTAACTTCGGTGTTGAAGTCACCAACCAACAAACCCACATTGTCAAAATCTTCGGCATAATTTAAAGGGGCAATTTCTTCAATACAGGCTGCAATATCTTTAATTATCATCTTTCAAAGTGTTAGTGAAACAAAGATAAAATTTACCAAAGAAAGTTAAAGTAATAATGAATATATTTTCTGATTTTGTTTTGTATTTTCGCTTAAGTGAAGTTTTTAAGAAAAATAGCATACCCGTTTTCAATATTGTATGGATTAATTACAAGTTTGCGTAATTATTTATACGATGTTGGCTTGTTGAAATCTAAGGATTTTAAAACTCCTACCATTGTTGTCGGGAATTTAAGCGTTGGCGGAACCGGAAAAACGCCGCAAATTGAATATTTAATCGATTTGCTGAAAAACGATTATAAAATTGCAGTTTTAAGCCGAGGTTATAAAAGAAAAAGCCAAGGTTTTTTAATTGCTGATGAAATTGTTTCTGCGGAAATTATTGGTGATGAACCATTTCAGATTTATTTAAAACACCCAGAAGTTATTGTTTGTGTTGATGCTGACAGAACCAACGGAATCAGAAAATTGGAACAATTGGAAAATCCTCCAGAGGTTATTTTGCTCGACGATGCTTTTCAACACAGAAAAGTTAGGGGCGGCTTTAATATACTTTTAACGACTTATGCCAATTTATATGTGAATGACACGATGTTGCCAACCGGTGATTTGCGTGAGAAAGCTTCTGGTGCCGATAGGGCGCAGGCAATTATCGTAACCAAATGTCCTGCTGATATTTCAGAAAAAGCAAAATCGGAAATTCTTAAAAAGTTACATCCGAAAGCAAATCAACAAGTATTTTTCACTTCCATAACTTATGATACGCAGTTAAAAGGCGATTCAACAATAGATTTAAGTGATTTGGCCAATTTTGACATTTTACTGGTTACCGGTATTGCAAATCCGAAACCATTGAAAGAATATTTAAAAAGCAGCAAGCTAAATTTTAAACATTTGAAATATTCTGACCATCATCATTTCAGTTTAAATGACCTTGGGGAAATAAATTCGGCTTATGAATCGTTATCAGCAACAAATAAAATTATTTTAACAACAGAGAAGGATTATGTCCGTATTTTTGGAAAACTAAAAAACTTGCATTACATCTCAATAAAAACAACGTTTATAACTCAGCAAAATGAGTTTGACAATCTTATAAAAAATTATGTGGAACAAAGTTCAGGAAACAGTTAAATTCTTACAAAATAAAGGAATTTCAAAAGCAGATTACGGGATTATTTTAGGCACAGGTTTGGGAAATTTGGTGGAGAAAATCGACATTGAAGTTTCAATTCCCTACAATGAAATTCCCAATTTCCCGGTTTCAACGGTTGAAGGCCATTCGGGAGGATTGATTTATGGTAAAATTGGCGACAAAAAAGTGATTGCCATGCGAGGCCGTTTTCATTTTTATGAAGGATGGACGATGGAACAAACCGTTTTTCCGGTTCGTGTGATGAAATTTTTGGGCGTTAAAAATTTAATTGTTTCAAATGCATCAGGTGGCGTAAATCCTGCTTTTAAAGTCGGTGATATTATGATCATCACCGATCATATTAATTTTATGCCTGTGCATCCTTTGCATGGAAAAAACGAGGAGCGATTCGGACCGCGATTTGTTGATATGCACGAAGCATACAGCAAAAAAATGATTGCGAAAATGGAACAAATAGCACAAAAATTGGAAATTCCGGTTCATAAAGGGATTTATTTGGCACTGCAAGGACCAACTTTTGAAACGCCTGCTGAATATAAAATGGTGAAAAATTTAGGCGCCGATGCTGTTGGAATGTCAACCGTTCCCGAGGTGATTGTCGCCAAACATATGGGTATGACTTGTTTTGGAATTTCTGTGATTACCGATTTGGGTGTTGAAGGAATTGTGGAAGCAGTTTCACACGAAGAAGTACAAAAAGTGGCTAAAATCGCCGAAAAATCAGTAGGAAAACTTGTGGAGGAATTTATAAAAGCCCACTAACCCCTGCCTCGCCGGTAGGCTCGAAGGGAGGATTGAGCGTTAAGAAAATGTATGAGGTACATTTTTAGCGATAAGGCCAGCCGGAGCGATGGGCTTTAAAATTAATAATCAGATACCTGTCGCATTCAATCCGTTCAATATGTTAAAAATTGAAAGTCTTTTTCAATTTATTCAAATCAAATTCCCTTTTCTTTAGAAAGGACTGGGGATAGGATTTACTTTTTGTAGTATAAATTTTTTACAATACCATCTGCAAGTCCAATCTTCGGAACAAAGATTTTATTTGCACCGCTCCATTCCATAATTGATAAATAGATTTTGGCGGCGGGTATAATTACGTCGGCCCTGTCCGGATTTAAGTCTAGCTGCATAATTCGTTCTTCGTAACTTAAATTGCTCAACAATTCCAGTTGATTTTTTATGTAACTTAAATACAATGGTTTGCCCATTGCTCTTCCTGATATTTTAAAAATTTTATTGATGTTTCCTCCTGAACCAATTACAGAAATGGTATCTAAATTTTTGGTATTTTCTTTAACCCAAAGTTCAATGCTTTTCCAAATATTTTTAAATTCTTTATTGTCGTCCAACAAACGTACGGTTCCTATTTTAAAGGATTTTGAGTTGATAATTTTTCCCTTTGAAAAAAGCGTTATTTCGGTGCTTCCACCGCCAACATCAACATATAAATAAGAATTTTTAGCTGTAATGACCGTACTTAAATCTGTGCCAAAAATAATCTTGGCTTCCTGAGTGCCATCAATAATGTCAATTTTTACGGATGTTTTTTCATAAATTTCTTTGGCAACTTCTTTTCCGTTGCTGGCTTCCCGCATGGCCGATGTGGCGCAGGCTTTATATTTTTGAACGCCGTGAACTTCCATCAATAATTTGAAAGCTTCCATCGCTTTAATCATCCTTATTTTATTTTCATCCGAAATTTTTCCGCTCAAAAAAGTGTCGGCACCCAAACGAATGGGAACACGAACCAATGCCGATTTTTTAAAACTTGGTTCTTGGTTGTTTTTTTGTTCAGTTATTACGTTCACCAACAACAATCTTATGGCGTTTGAGCCAATATCAATTCCGGCAAGTTTTTCAATTTTCAAAATAATGCTATTTATAATTTTTAGGAAATTCTGTCAAAAAAGTTTTTCCCGATTTAATGTCTTTCCAATGATTGGTGTCGAATTTAATTCCAACAACACCGCAAGTAGGCACTTTATCCACATGAATGCTTCCAAATTTATTCACAAAATCGCTAATACCGTGGTCGTGACTAAAAATAATGGCAGAATCAAATCCGTCATCCAAAGCTTTTACGGTTTTTATTAAATAACCATCGCTGAAATTGAATAACGATTTGCTGATCCTCAAATTTGCCAACGGAAAATTAAAAGTATATGTAAAAATCATTGCTGTATGCAGCGCCCTGTTTGCGCAACTTGCAATAAACACATCTGGCGTTGCAATTTTTTTTTGAAGTACATTCGAAATCAAATATGCATCATTAATTCCGCGTTCTTTCAACGGACGATCAATGTCCTTAATACCTTCGTAATCCCAGGAAGATTTTGCGTGTCTTACAATATAAAGTGTTTTCATCTGTTTTTATTGATTTCAAAGATACAGTTTAAGGAGCTAATCGCTCAATTTTCCAATTAAAATCTTCCTGCAAAGTATATCTAATTCTGTCGTGCATCCGATTTGGTCTTCCTTGCCAAAATTCTATACTTATTGGTTTTACAAGAATGCCTCCCCAATGTTTTGGTCTCGGAATTTCTTTGTTTTCAAATTGTTTTTCAAAAGAAGCCAAACGCTCGTCTAAATAGTTCCGGGAAGGAACCGCTTCACTTTGGTCGGAAGCCCAGGCGCCCAATTTACTTCCGTCAGGACGAGACTCAAAATAACCATCAGATAAATTTTCAGAAAGTTTTTCTGCAACACCTTTGATAATAATTTGACGTTCAATACCTTGCCAAAAAAAAGACAAACAAACATTTGGATTTAAGGCAATGGCTTTCCCTTTTTCGCTGAGGTAATTGGTAAAAAAAACAAATCCTTCCCAAGTGAATTTTTTTAATAAAACAACCCTGGCTTTTGGAAATCCGTCTGCACCAATAGTAGCAACCGTAACCGCGTTCACTTCAGAATCTCCCCCAAATTCTTCCACCTCAAAAAACCACTTTTGAAATAATTCCATCGGATTTTCAGAAATTCCTTCTTCTGAAAGCTCGCTTTTTTGGTAATTTTTTCTATAATTGCTTAAATCATTCTCCATGCCACAAAATTAAAAATCTTTTATTGGTTTAATACTTTTTCTTCGATTTCTTTTTTTGTGTTTTTATGATAAACAAACCAACAAAAGTAATCAATCCGTTTACGATTAAAAGCTCATAACCAAACACATAACCGTTTAAAAACTGCGTTGAATAGTCGTTTAAGAAATAGGTGATAATCACAGAAACAATCGCTACAATCCACACTAAAGAATCTTTTACAGGGATTTTAGTGAAAATTCCAAATGCAAACAACCCTAAAAGTGGGCCATAAGTATATGAAGCGACTTGCAACACGCTGCTGATCACGTTTTCTTTTAAAACATACCTGAAGATGATAATCACCAAAATCAATACAATTGATACTCCAATGTGCGTTTTTTTTCTAATTGCGGTTTGCTTTGATTTTTGCCTGTTTTCGATATCCAGAAAATCGATGCAAAATGAGGTGGTTAAAGACGTTAAGGCACTGTCGGCGCTAGAATAGGCAGCTGCAATCAGCCCTAAAACAAAAAAGATACCGATATAAATTCCCAAATCTCCGTGAAGCGCAATCTGCGGAAATAATAAATCTGTTTTAACGGAGCCATCAACAACCGGAGTTGCAATGCCAAATTTTTCTGCATAAATAAACAGTAAAGCCCCTAAAGTTAAAAATATAAAATTAACGACAATTAGCACCAAGCCCAGCGAAATAACGTTCCATTGCGCTTCTTTGGTATTTTTGCAGGTGAGATTTTTTTGCATCATATCCTGATCCAATCCGGTCATGGCAATGGCAATAAACATACCGCCAAAAAATGATTTTAAAAAGTGTTTCTTGTCGCTAAAATCATCGGTAAATATAATTTGGCTGTATTGCTTAAATTCCTCCGAACAAAAAATATCCGAAACGGACCAATTTAATTTGTTGGTAATGATGATAATAGTGGCGAAAAGCGCAAAAAGCATAAAAGCTGTCTGCAGCGTATCTGTCCAAACAATTGTTTTGATTCCGCCCTTAAACGTATAAATCCAAATTAAGAGAATAGAGAGGATAACGGTAATTTCAAAGGGAACATTCCAGGCATCAAAAATAAAATACTGAAGTACAGAAGCCACCAAAAACAACCTGAAAGCCGACCCTAAAACCCTGGAAACGAAGAAGAAAAAAGCGCCTGTTTTATGGGAAGTTGGTCCAAAACGATGCTTTAAAAACTCGTAAATGGACGTTACCTGCATATTGTAATAAATGGGAATCAGCACATACGCAATCACCAAATAACCAAACATATAGCCAAAAACGATTTGCATATAGCTAAACTGCGAACTTTGTACCCAGCCGGGAATCGAAATAAAAGTAACGCCGGAAAGGGAAGCGCCAACCATTCCGAAAGCGACAATGTACCAGGGCGATTTTTTGTTTGCTTTAAAAAAAGTATTATTATTGTCGTTTTTCCCTGTGAAGTAGGCAATTAAAAGAAGTACGCAAAAATAAACGGCAATCAGGGAAAGAATATATATTGGCTTCATTAATTTTTTTTATTGTTACTTAACAAAGAAAGTAAAATTATTGGGAATATCTTTCCTAATTGTATATTTGCAACATGAATTTTTCGTCAAAAATATTGGAAAATGCCGTAAATGAAGTTTCTCAATTGCCCGGAATTGGTAAAAGAACGGCACTGCGTTTGGTGTTGCATTTGTTAAAGCAGCCGTCATCGCAAACACATCAATTGGCGGCCGGACTTATAAAATTGGTCGACGAGATTAAATTTTGTGAAAAATGCCACAATATTTCCGACAAGAAAGTTTGTGAAATTTGTTCAAATTCCTCCCGAAATGAAGAAATTATTTGTGTGGTTGAAGATGTTCGCGATGTGATGGCCATTGAAAATACTTCGCAATTTAGAGGATTGTACCACGTTTTGGGCGGAAAAATTTCCCCTATTGAAGGCATTGGCCCCCATAATTTAACCATTGACAGCCTGATCGAAAAAGTAAAAAAGGGAAGCATAAAAGAAGTGATTTTTGCTTTGAGCTCCACCATTGAAGGTGATACAACAAACTTTTATATTTTTAGGCAATTGGAAGGATTGCCTATTAAAACTTCAACTATCGCACGCGGAATCGCAGTAGGTGATGAGCTGCAATATGCCGATGAGGTTACCTTGGGAAGAAGTATCGTGAACCGAATTCCGTTTGAAAAATCGTTTTAATTAATGAATTTAGTTGTTTTGCTAAATTCGATTGAATTCTAAATAACAAATCAAAAAAATCAGAATTTGGGCCTGCCTGCCGTTTTGGTGGGCGTTACCACAAGGGTCGGGCTATATGCTTCAATCTTTTTATCGGCAAAAAGCCTCAAAAAAGGATTTCCACGTCTATCCCTAACGCAAAAGGCTATATTTCTTAATAATTAGTTGCTTTTTTCAATACAAACTCTTGCATCAACAGCAAAAATTTCTTTTGAATTACCAAAAAGTGGATTTAAATCCAAGTCAGCAATTTCAGGAGCAGCCATTAATAAATCGGAAATTTTTACGATAATTTCCGCAAACAATTTTTCATTTACGCCTTCCTGATTTCTGATTCCCTGAATTATTTTGTACGATTTTAAATTTTGAATCATTTCTGTGGCTTCCAATTTTGAAACCGGTGCCAATGCCACATTGATGTCTTTTAAAACTTCAATGTAAATGCCGCCCAATCCGCACAAAACCATATGTCCGAAATTTCCTTCTTTTTTGGCGCCGATAAAAAGTTCCATTCCTTTTTTCATGGGCTGGATCAATACCGCTTTTGCGTCGGCTATTTTCATAATTTCATCATAGGAAGCAGCCAGTTTTTCTGTAGAATTGATGTTTAAAATAATGCCGCCCACATCCGATTTGTGTATGGGCCCAACTATTTTCATCACCACCGGAAAACCAAGTTTCAGCGCTTCTGTTAAACACGCTTTTTTTGTGGTACAAACAGCTTCACTCACCAAGGGAATTTTAGCCGCCAATAACAATTCTTTTACCTGTTGAGGTGTTAAATAACCATTTTTAGCAGTATTTATAATGGATCTGATTGTTTCTAAATCAAGATTTATTTTTGTTTCTTCTGTCGAAATTGGTTTTTCAGTTTTATATATTTTGGCCAATGCGTTTCCAAACAATACTTCATCAGGAAAATTGATGTTTCCTTTTGAAATAAAATAATCGATTTCCTTTTTTACGTTCACCACCGAAGGCAAAACAGGGTAAATTGGCTTTTTGCATGCGCGCATTTTTTTGTCGAGGACATCATAAACATCATAGACTTCAAACAAGCCCGGACTTCCAAAAATGACGACCATCGCGTCAATTTCAGAAAATTTATTTTCGCAATAATCGATAATGGTTTCCAGTTGTTCCGCATTTCCAGTCGCTAAAAAATCGATCGGATTTGAAACGGAAGAACCTAAAAATAATTTATTAAGCAATGCTTCGCTGGCTTTTCCTTTAATTTCCGGAACGTTCAGTCCGTTTTTGGATAAGGCATCGGTAAGCATCACTGCGGGTCCGCCGGCGTGCGTAATTATCGCAATATTTTTACCTTTTAATTCTTGGTGCATAAAAATTCCTGCAACGATGATCAATTCATTTCTTCCGGAGCAACGCACGATTCCTGCTTTTTTGAACAAAGCATCCACAGCAACGTCAGAATTGGCCAATGCGCCTGTGTGCGAACTCGCTGCCCTGCTTCCTGCCGAGGAACTTCCTGCTTTTATTGCGGCAATTTTACAGCCTTTTGCGATTAATGAGGCCGCGTGTTTAAATAGTTTTTGCGGATTCTCAATGCTTTCAATATATAATAATTTTACTTCTGAACTTTTTCCGATTTCAAAAGTTTCATCTAAATGTTCCAAGACTTCTTCAACGCCAATTTGCGCGGAATTCCCAACAGAATAAACGCTTGAAAACGTCAATCCGGTTGCCATCGCAGCTTCCATAATAAATACGGCGGTTGCGCCCGACCCCGAAATAAAATCGACGCCTTTTGGGTTTAATTTTGGAATTGGTGTTGTAAATACGCCAGCGTAATGCTGATTGATTAATCCGATATTGTTCGGACCCAAAAGTGTTCCGCCAACGGCGTTTATTTCTTTAACTAGCTGTTCTTCCAGTTTTTTGCCTTCAGCATCTTTTTCTCCGAAGCCAGCCGAAAAAATAATAAATCCTTTGGTATTTTTTTGTTGCGTTAAAATTTGAACTGTTTCCAAGGTAAATTTCGCGGCGATGGCGATAATCGCCAAATCTACTTGCGGAATTTCAGCCACATTTTGATAGCATTTTAGTCCTTGAACTTCCGTTTCTTTCGGGTTAACGGCAAACAATTCACCTTTAAAATTGTGGGCGATTAAATTTTTTAAAACGCTTCCGCCAGGTGTGTGAATATTGTTTGAAGCACCAATAACAACAATACTTTTGGGATTTAGTAATTCTTTGTTCAGCATCAGAAAATTAGGGTTTAGGAAACGATTTCAGCGGCAATTTCTTTGCCTTTTAAGTAAGCTTCCAGGTTTTTTGCAACAATGCGTTCACCTTTTCTTTCAAATAGCGTGGCGATCGCTTTTTGGAAACTTTCATCGCTTAAAGGAATTAAAGAAGAAGCGGCACCCAATAAAACAATATTGGTTGCTTTTGAATTTCCCAAATCTTTCGCAATTTTCATCGCATCGATTAAAATATGGTTTTTATGCGACTTAATTTCATCGTAAATCGTTTCCAATTCCGGATAATTGCTGATATTTTCAAACGGATTGGAATCGGTGATCAAATAGCCGTCTTTTTTCAGAAATGGCAAATAACGCAACAATTCCATAGGTTCCACAGAAATAATGATATCTGCTTTTCCCTGCGGAATTAAATCGGAAAAAATGGGCTGGTCCGAAATCCGCACGTGAGATTGCACGGCGCCGCCGCGTTGGCTCATTCCATGCACTTCCGATTGTTTGATGTGTAAATTGTTATCCAAAGCAGCTGTGTCTAAAATGGCCGCAATGGTTAAAATCCCTTGTCCGCCTACACCGGCTAAAATGATGTTTATTTTTGAGTGCATAATTTAATTTATTGACACGTTTGTATATTCTTTTAATTTATCTTTTTTCTCCTTCGGAAGCTGAACGCAAGGACGCTGGGAAATAACCACGGAAACGCCTTTATAATTTATTTCTTCACGAATGATATCGATATTTTCCTGTAAATTTTTATGAAGCGGCGTGATAATTTTTAAATGATCATCTTCAATACCCAAACCTTTACAAATTGAAATTAACCTGCCTGAAGCCGCAGAATCCTGCGCTCCGGTCATCGCAATCGCCGAATTGTCGGAAATTATAATGGTGATTGGTGTTTTTTCAATGATGGCATCCAACAAACCGGTCATGCCCGAATGTGTAAAAGTGGAATCGCCAATAACGGCAATTGCCGGATGAATTCCCGCATCGGATGCGCCTTTTGCCATCGTAATGGAAGAGCCCATTTCAATTAAGGTATTGATACTTTCATAAGGCGACAAAACGCCTAAAGCAGAACAGCCAATATCGCCAAATACCTGTTGATTTTCTGTTTCCTTTTTTAAGGCATTGATGGCATTAAATAAATCGTTGTGCCCACAACCAACGCACAATTGCGGTGGCCTGCCCATCACAACTTTTGGAAGTTTGTCATTAATTACGATGTCAAAACCCAAAGCATTTGCAATATTGTCAGGATTCAGTTCTCCAACACGTGGAATATCGCCGCTTAAACGACCGATTACTTTCCTGTTTTCACCTAAAAAGTCGGAAATGGCTTCTTCAATAAAAGGATAGCCGTCTTCCAATACCAATATTTTTTTACAGGTGTCAAACAATTCTTTGATGGGTTCTTTTGGCAATGGATATTGCGAAATTTTTAAAACTGGATAAGGACAATTGCCTTCCTCAAAATTTTCCATCAAATAATTATAGGCAATTCCTGAAGCAATAATTCCGATGGTTTTGTTGGTTTCTTGATGAAATTTATTAAACGCGCTATTTTCTGAGATTTCAAGCATATCTGGCTGAATATCAACCAAATGTTGGTATCGGCCACGTGCATGCATCGGAATCAACTGAAATTGTGTTGAAATTTTTGGCAAATGAACCCTATTTTGTGCAATCCTGTCACCGGTAACAACGCCGGCTCTTGAATGAGACAATCGGGTTACCAATCTAATTAAAACGGGTATTCCCAATTTTTCAGACAACTCAAACGCATATTTTGTGATGTTGTAGCATTCTTGTTGGTTGGAAGGCTCCAACATAGGAATCATGGCAAATTTGCCATAATAGCGGGAATCTTGTTCGTTTTGGGAGGAATGCATCGAAGGGTCGTCTGCCACAACAACCACCAATCCGCCGTTAATTCCTGAAACAGACATGTTCATAAACACATCAGCCGCCACGTTTAAGCCAACGTGTTTCATCACCACCATCGATTTTTTTCCGGCGTATGACATGCCGAGTGCGGCTTCCATCGCGGTTTTTTCGTTGACAGACCAAGAGGAATGTATATTTAATTCTTGTGCTATTTTTGATTTTTGAATATATTCGGTTATTTCGGTAGAAGGCGTTCCCGGATAGGCGTAAACACCTGACAATCCAGCATCAATGGCGCCTTGTGCCAACGCTTCATTACCCAATAGAAGTTTTTTCATAAATTTCAGTCGTTAAAATTGTAATTATAATGCCACAAATTTATGAAAACGATTTCGTATTTTGTATGATAAAAATCAATCGAAAGTTTATAACTTATTGATAAACAAACTATTATATATTCAATAAAAGTATCGAATATTTGAATAATGTTGACTTAATCGATATTTAATATATGTTTAATATAAAAAATTAATAAATTATTGAATATTTCATAATTTTTGTATGAAATTTTAACTGTTTTTTGAACTATTTATTTAACGGTCGTTAAGAAGCGACTTTGATAAAAATATATTTAACAGAAGTGGTCTCACTTTCTTCGGTATCAGTAAATTCAACCGTCATTTTATTGTTAGCAAAAGTGATCTTTAATTCTGAGATCTTTAAGTCGGAAATTTCGTACATATCGCTTCCCAAATTTCTCCAAAAGCCTTTTTTTGTTTCAATGGCAACACATTGAAGTGCCTCGTTGAGTTCAAAATCTTTTTCTTCATAGGCTGATGAATCAAAAAACTGAATAGTCATTGTTTTTTCGCAATCGGATAAATTTTCCTCAACGTTGTTACGATATTCTTGGTCCATTTTCCATTTTCCGATAATCGTGTCTGGCACAAAATCATCATTGTCAATAAAAGTGACTTTTATCAAAACGGCAACTTGTACTCCTTCATAAGTCACGGTTCCGGAAAATTCCATCAGCATTTTGCTGCTTGGAAAAGTAATTTTTGTTTCCATATTAACGGTAACTCCAGGAATATCAAAGTCGTAAAAATCGATACCGGAAATATCGTACTTAGAGCTTCCCAAATTCTTCCAAGTGCCGTTAACAGGCGCCAGCGCAACGCAAGTATAAGTGTCATCGTTAAATTCGAAATCGCTTTCCTTGTAGGTGCCGTTTTCAAAAAATTCAATAGTTGTTTTCTTTTCGCATTCTGTAGGCATATAATCTTCTGATTCCGGGCCTATTTTTACAAAGATTTGGCTTAAACGCCATTTTCCGACAATTTCATCAGGCGTGTCATCATCGTCATCATTAGTGCAAGTGTTAAAACTTACTGCAGCTAAAAAAATACTCAATAATAAAAATAACTTTTTCATGACATTATAATTTAATTGGTTTATAAGCCAAATTAAGTCTTTATTTGAATTTTAAAAATGAGGATAATCAACTCCAAAAATGATAGAAATCAGTTATATAAATGATGGAAATCAATTTGAAACGAAATATTTTAATGGCAGTAGTTTTATAAACGAAAAAACAAAAAACCTGATAGCGCAAATCTAAATTTGCATCATCAGGTTTCTTAATATTATTTGCTGAATTTTTAAACTAAATCATTATTTAGCCCAATCTTTAATCCAACCCGACAATGTTTGTACCCATTTTTCATCATCATTTAAGCAAGGAATCATATTAAAATCTTCGCCGCCATTTTCTTTGAATGAATGTTTTGCTTCCATGCCAATTTCTTCCAACGTTTCTAAGCAATCAGAAACAAATGCAGGGGTAACCACCGCCAATTTTTTAAGGCCGTTGATGGCGAAATTGTCAATTGTTTGGTCGGTGTAAGGCTGAAGCCAGGGATCACGTCCTAAACGAGATTGAAAAGAGGTGCTGTAACTTCCTTCTTTCAAATTTAATTTTTCGGCAACATTTTTTGTGGTTTCATAACATTGGTGGCGGTAGCAAAACTCGTGGGCTGCAGATGGCGTGTTGCAGCAACTGCCGTCAATTTTACAATGTGATTTGGTGACATCCGATTTTTTGATATGTCTTTCCGGAACGCCGTGATAGGAAAAAAGCAAATGTTCGGGCTCAAGTTTTGTCAATTCATTTTGGATGCTTTCGCTTAAAACTTCAACATAATCTGGTTTATTGTAAAAAGCGGGAACTATGGTCAGTTTTATGTTGGGAAAATGTTTTTTTACAATTTCTTTTGCCAAAACTTCTATGGTTTCTGTGGTTGCCATCGCAAACTGCGGATAAAGAGGTATCAGTAAAATTTCATCAACACCTTGTTCGGCTAATTTTTGAATGCCGCTTTTCATGGACGGATTTCCGTAACGCATCGCCAATTCAACTGGGATATCAGTAATTCCTTTTACCTTTTCATGCAATCTTTTGGAAAGCACAATTAAAGGAGAGCCTTCATCCCACCATATTTTTTTATAAGCTGCTGCCGATTTTTTTGGTCGGGTATTTAAAATAATGCCTTTAACCAAAAAAGCACGAAGTAAATAAGGGACGTCAATTACCCGTTCATCCATTAAAAATTCATCCAAATAATTTTTGACATCTTTGGTTGAAGTGCTGTTTGGTGATCCTAAATTTATTAATAAAGCTCCTTTCATTGGTATGGTATAATTATAATTTTGAAAATTGTTTTGGTGTAATGCCGAATTTTCTTTTAAATGCGGCAATAAAATGGCTGGATGCGCTGTAGCCCAAATGCGACGCAATTTCATTCACATTTAATTGCTGTTCCTGCAGTAATGTTTTTGCCAATTCCATTTTATGGTTCAGCAAAAAAGTAAAAACCGGAACGCCATAAATTTCTTTAAAAGCAGTTTTTAATTTTTTGATGTTAAGTCCAACTTCTTTTGCCAAATCGGCAAGGGAAGGCGGATTGTTCATATTTGAGATGATCAATTGTTTTGCGTGTTTTATTTTGCTGGCGGTTTCTTCATTAGAAATGTACGGACAATTTTCTGTCTCTTTTTCCGAAGACTGACTGAAATAATAACTCAGCAATTCGTAAACTTTTCCTTTTATATAAATTGGTCGAAGCAAATCGTTTGTTTGTTTCGTTCTAAGTTGGCTTAAAATTAATTTTATGGAAGAGTTTGTTTCTTTTGGCTCAATAACAGGGTTTTCACCTTTTAAGCTGTTATAGTTAAATAATACAGTTCCGTTGATGGAAAATAAGGAATGAAAATGTTCAATGGAAATTAAAATGGCAAGCAATTCGGAATTTGGTGGTAGCCTAAAAAGCAAGTCCATTTTTTCGTCCTTAAAATAAACCATACTCGAATTGCCCTCGGTTAAAGGCATCACGCAATGTTCAAACTTAAAGGCAACTTTACATGCATTGTTGCAGCAAAAATAAATTTGAATGTAGTTTTTGGTTAAAGAAAGTTTATAAAACTCATCATTATCCGACAAGTTGTTCAAATTAAAAACTTTAAATGTATCCGTTTCATTAAAAATAAACTGGGTACTTTTGTCGATATTTTTATAATTCTCTAAATTGGTTTTCATAAGACATTTTTATGAATTGGCGCTAAAACTGGAGCAAAAATAGGAATAAAAATTCATACAAAAAAATGATTTTGTAATTAAAATATGATAAAAGTCATCCTTTTTAGTGCCTTATTTTGCTGACATTTATCATACTTTTATTCAACTTCCTTTTATTTAGAAGTATTATAAATTAGGTATGGTAACTTATGTCGATAATAAAAGTACTTTTATCGATGTTTTGTAGCATTATAACTTCGTACTTTTGACGATACTTATTGATAACACTATTTTTTATGAGTCAAGAAAACATGCTTACAAAATTATACAACGTAGGATTAAGTTATAAAAAAGCTGATGTGAATGTGCGAGGCGCTTTCAGCATCACTAAAGAAAATCAAAAAATATTATTAAAAGAGGCTAAAGAGAAAGGAATCGACGGGATTTTTGTTTTATCGACCTGCAATAGAACTGAAATCACCGGTTTTGCCAAACACCCTTTTGAACTGATTAGTTTGTTGATTAAATATTCTAATGGAAGTGTTGAGGATTTTATCAATGTTTCCAATGTGTATAAAAATAAAGATGCTGTAAAACATTTGTTTAGCATTGGCACTGGTTTAGACAGCCAAATTTTAGGAGATTACGAAATTGTTGGTCAGTTAAAAGAATCATTTAAACAAGCTAAAATCGCAGGAACAACCAATGCATATTTAGAACGTTTGATGAATTTGGTGTTGCAGGCAAGCAAAGATGTTAAAAACAATACCCAATTAAGTTCGGGCACAACGTCTGTGGCTTATGCGGCTATTCATTATATTATGGAGAATATCCCTAATTACAATGAGAAGAAAATTCTTATTTACGGATTGGGTGATATAGGAAAAAACACCTGTAAAAATGTGTTGGGATATACTTCAAACAAAAATGTGACACTTATCAACAGAACCCACGAAAGGGCTTTGGAATTTAAAGCGGAACATCCTGAAATTACCGTAAAAAATTATGCTGATTTAACAAAAGAAATTGAAGATACGGATATTTTAATCGTTTCAACGGGCGCTGATGTTCACACCATCAGCAAAGCGCATTTAAAACCAGGCAAAGAAATATTGATTTTAGACTTGTCTATGCCTGAAAATGTTGATATTTCTGTTAAAAATATTGTTGGCGTAACGTTAGTAAATGTTGATGAACTTTCAAAAATTACGGATCAAACCATTGAAACACGTAAAAATGAAATTCCGGCTGCCGAAGCCATTATTCAGAAATATAAAGGTGAATTTAACGATTGGATTTCTCATCGTAAATATGTCCCGGCAGTTAATGCTTTAAAAGAATCGCTTCGAATTATACAACATGATGAAATTGATTTTCATTCCAGAAAACTGGAAGGGTTTAATATTGAACATGCCGAGTATATCACAAATCGTATGATTCAAAAAATTACCACG
Organism: Lutibacter sp.; assembly: GCA_032251275.1. Taxonomy (GTDB): domain Bacteria; phylum Bacteroidota; class Bacteroidia; order Flavobacteriales; family Flavobacteriaceae; genus Lutibacter. The sequence goes on along the minus strand of JAVVEF010000004.1, from coordinate 18,092 downwards.
CAATTTGTTAAACATTTAAAAGATGATGATACTTCAGTTGATTTAAGCATCAGCGTTATCAGTAAAATGTTTAATATTAAAGAGATGATCTTAAATGAGAATGATTAGAATAGGAACAAGAGCAAGTCAACTCGCACTTTGGCAAGCAAATTTAGTTAAATCACAACTTGAAAATTTAGGATATCAAACACAAATTGTAGAAGTTTCTTCAACCGGCGATGAGGTTTTAGACAAACCATTACATCAAATTGGCGGGTTTGGGTTGTTTACAAAAACGCTCGATAATGCGATGCTTCGCGGAGAAATTGATATCGCCGTGCACTCATTAAAAGATGTTCCAACCGATTTGCACGAAAGAATTGCACAGGTTGCCGTTTTGGAAAGAGCGAATATCAGTGATGTTTTGGTGCTTAAAAACAATACAGATTTTTTAAAAAATCAGGAAAATGCCATTATAGCCACGGGAAGTTTACGACGAACCGCGCAATGGCTGCATAAATATCCAAAACATACCATCACAGCTTTAAGGGGAAATGTAAATACGCGTTTGCAAAAATTAATCGACAACAATTGGAACGGAGCTATTTTTGCCGCAGCCGGCTTGGAACGCATTAATTTACTGCCTGAAAATCATATGATGCTGGATTGGATGATTTCTGCACCTGCACAAGGCGCCATTATGGTTACCGCTTTAAAAGCAGATACAAGAACTCTTGAAATTTGCGCTCAAATAAATCATAAAGAAACTGAAATGTCTGTTGCTGTTGAACGTCAGTTTATGAAAACTTTGGAAGGCGGTTGTACTGCGCCAATTGGCGGAAATGCAAAAATAACAGTTGAAACCATCAGTTTTAAAGGAATTTTAATTGCCATTGACGGTTCGGAAAAAGTTGAGGTTGAAAAAACTGTGCCATTGAGTGAATGGAACAGTTTGGGTAAAATTTGTGCCGAAGAAGTTTTGCAAAAAGGTGGAAAAAAATTAATGGAAAGCATAAAAGCTGAAATGAAGAAATAGATGAATACCAAAAAAAAAATCCTGTCCACCAAAAAAATTTCCGCAACGCAAAAGGAACTTTTGAATAATTTTACAGTCGATGAGATTGAACTGATTGAGATTTCTTTCAACACTTCAATTAAATTAGCCAACCCAATCAAAAACGCCGTTTTTACCAGTAAAAATGCTGTTATTGGTGTTTTTAGCCAGTTTTCTTCGGAGGAATTACAATTTGAAAATGTGTATTGTGTTGGCGATAAAACGGCGCAATTTTTGGAGCAAAAAAACGTTAAAGTAACCGTAATATCGCACTCAGCAGAAGAATTGACAGACGAAATATTACTGAATAAAAATATTGATGAGGTTTATTTTTTCTGCGGAAATTTAAGACGTAATGAACTTCCGGAAATTTTAACTGAAAACAACATTAAGGTCAATGAAGTTGAAGTTTATTCAACCAATTTCAAACCCGTAAAAATAAAAAACACCTATGACGGCATCCTGTTTTTTAGTCCGTCATCCGTAAAAAGTTATTTGTTAAAAAATACCGATACACAAAGCGTGGCTTTTTGTATTGGAAATACAACCGCTACTGAAGCTATCGACGATTTTGAAAATGTATTTGTGGCCGATGAACCAACGGTTGAAAATGTAATAGAATCCGTAAATCAATATTTTGATTATGAATAGAACAAGACGCTTGCGTAAAACTGAAAATATTCGTCGTTTGGTTAGGGAAAACAGACTTACTGTTGACGATTTAATTTATCCTTTGTTTATTGAGGAAGGGACAAATATTGAAACTGAAATTGTTTCCATGCCAGGAATCAAAAGATGGTCATTAGACCGGATTTCAAAAGAACTGGATGAAGTGGTTGCTTTGGATATTCCTGCAGTATTGCTTTTCGGAATTCCTTCAAAAAAAGATGAAATTGGTTCTGAAACCTGGAACGATAAAGGAATTATGCAGAATGCCATCCGTTTCATCAAAAAAAATTATCCGAATTTATACGTTATAACCGATGTTTGTTTTTGCGAATACACCAGTCACGGTCATTGTGGCGTAATTCACAATAACGATGTTGACAATGATGCTACGTTGCCAAATATTGCCAAACAAGTAATTTCCCATGCAAAAGCAGGAGCAGATATGGTGGCGCCATCGGGAATGATGGATGGTATGATTGCAACCATAAGAGAAGCCTTGGACAATACAGGTTTTTATGATTTGCCAATTATGTCTTATGCCGTAAAATATGCATCGGCATATTATGGTCCGTTTAGGGATGCGGCAGATTCTGCACCAACTTTTGGAGACCGAAGAACTTACCAGATGGATTCGTCAAACAGAGATGAAGCGTTGCGTGAAGCAACTTATGACGATCAGGAAGGTGCCGATATTTTGATGGTAAAACCGGCTTTGGCTTATTTGGATATTATTAGAGATGTAAAAAATAATTTCGACCGTCCGGTGGCCTGCTATAATGTGAGCGGTGAATATGCGATGATTAAAGCAGCTGCGGAAAAAGGTTGGATTGATGGCGATCGGGTAATGATGGAAAGTTTATTGTCCATGAAAAGGGCAGGAGCCGACATTCTTATTACCTATTTTGCAAAAGACGTCGCCAAACTATTATTGAAACGTTAAAATAAGTTCATTTGTTGAGTTGTTGAATCGTTTAGATTTAATTTTACAAATGAACAAAATGTCAACCTGAGCGCAGTCGAAGGGACAAGATTATACAAAATCAAAAAAATGAAACGAGCATAACAAATTTTGATACACGAAGGAATGATTAATGGCGAACAGCAGCTGTTACTGCTAAATAATAAAATTTAAACAGATGAAACTAGAAAAATCATTAGAATTATACACAAAAGGCAAAAAGAATCTAGTGGGAGCGGTAAACTCTCCTGTTAGGGCTTTTAAATCTGTTGGCGGCGTTCCTATTTTTATCGACAGGGCAAAAGGCAGCAAAATTATTGATGTTGACGGCAACGAATACATCGATTTGGTGTTGTCATACGGGCCAATGATATTGGGGCACAGAAACAGTACGGTTGAAAAAGCAGTAAAAAAAGCCTTAAAAAAAGGAACTACTTTTGGCGCTTCAACAGTGGGCGAAATTAAATTGGCCAAAATTGTTTGTGATGCATTCCCTGGAATGGATAAAGTACGCTTTGTGAGTTCGGGAACGGAGGCTGTTTTTAGTGCCATTCGTTTGGCTAGGGCTTTCACAGGAAAAAATAAAATAATCAAATTTGCGGGCTGTTATCACGGCCACGCGGATGATATGTTGGTTGCCGCCGGTTCGGGTTTGGTAACGTTGAGCATTCCCGGAAGTAAAGGTGTTCCGCCAGAAGCTGTTGCAAATACTTTGGTTGCTGAATACAATGATATTGACAGTGTTGAGCAACATTTGGCGAAGCACAACGATATTGCCGCTATTATTATTGAGCCAATTGCGGGCAATATGGGTGTTGTAAATCCGACCAAAGAATTTATGGAAGAATTAAGAGATTTAACCAAAGCAAGCGGTGTTCTTTTAATTATGGATGAAGTAATGACCGGATTTCGCTCAAAATTTGGTGGCGCTCAAGAATTGTTGGGTATACAAGCAGATATCACTTGTTTGGGTAAAGTTGTTGGCGGAGGTTTTCCTGTTGGCGCTTATGGAGCCAGAAATGAAATTATGGAAATGGTAGCACCTTTAGGTGATATGTACCAAGCCGGAACTTTATCGGGCAATCCTATCGCGATGGCCTGTGGCATTGCAACGTTAACTGAATTGAAAAAACAAGATCCGTATAAGGATTTTGAAAAAACGGCTTCTTTTTTAGAGCGATCTTTATTGGATGCCGCTAAAAAAAATGGAATCGATTTGCAGGTAAACCGATTTGGATCAATGATTTCCCCGTTTTTTACAAAAACGCCGGTAGTTGATTTTAAAACAGCGCTCACCAGCGACACCAAAAAATTTAAAATCTTCTTTTGGAAAATGATGGAAAACGGCGTGTTTTTGCCGCCGTCTCAATTTGAAGCCTGGTTTTTAGGAACCGCAATCAGCAAAAGAGATATTTTTAAAGTGAAAGCAGCCATTGATATTGCAATGAAAGCGGTGGCTGCAAAAGGTAAATAAGTATCAGGTATCATGTATCAAGAAACAATTGCTAAATGATAAATTAAAGAAATATGCATAATTTTAAAGAGTTAGATATATGGAATGAAGCTAAAAATTTTAGCATTTTGGTTTATAAAGCAACTTCTAAATTTCCAAATTCTGAAATTTTGGATTATCGTCTCAAATTAAGAGAGCGGTTATATCAATTCCGTCAAATATTGCGGAGGGAGCAAGGAGAAGCACTAATAAGGATTTTTCCAGATTTATAAGTATATCTTTAGGTTCGTCTTTTGAATTAGAAACGCAACTTATTATAGCGAATGAGCTTGGGTTTATGGAAAATGAAAATTATGAAGGCTTAATTTTAAAATTAGGTTTAATTCAAAAAATGATCGTAAATTTTCAAAAACATTTAAATAAATAATAATTAATTAAAAATCTCAAGTATTGAGTGTTATGTATCTGATTAAAAACCAGATACAAGATACCAAATACCAGATACCAAATACTGATAAAATGTACAAAAACGATTTATATTTAAGAGCCCTAAAAGGAGAAATAGTTGAACGTCCGCCAGTTTGGATGATGCGTCAGGCAGGGCGATTTTTACCGGAATTCAGAGAAATACGTGATAAATACGATTTCTTTACCCGTTGCAGAACTCCTGAATTGGCTTCGGAAATTACCGTACAGCCTTACCGCAGATTTGGGATGGATGCGGCTATTTTATTTTCGGATATTTTAGTGATTCCACAGGCGATGAATATTGAGGTGGAAATGAAAGAAGGAATAGGTCCTTGGTTGCCAAACCCGATTCGTACCCAAAAAGATGTTGATAACGTTGTTGTGCCAGATGTTACTGTTGAATTAAAATATGTAATGGATGCCATTAAAATGACCAAACAAATGCTAAATAACGAAATTCCATTAATTGGTTTTGCTGGTTCTCCCTGGACAATTTTATGTTATTGCGTTCAGGGTCAAGGTTCTAAAACGTATGATATTGCCAAAGAGTTTTGTTTTACACAACCAATTGCAGCGCATACTTTATTGCAAAAAATTACCGATACAACGATTGCTTATTTAAAAGAAAAAGTAAAAGCTGGTGTTGATGCGGTTCAAATTTTTGATTCTTGGGGAGGAATGTTGTCTCCGGTTGATTATCAGGAATTTTCATGGAAATACATCAATCAAATTATTGAAGCATTAAAAGAAGATGCGCCGGTAATTGCCTTTGGAAAAGGGTGTTGGTTTGCGTTGGAAGAAATGTCGAAATCAAATGCATCAGCTTTGGGTGTTGATTGGACAATTACGCCGCAAACGGCAAGAAAATTCACAGGAGGCAATATCACCTTGCAAGGCAATATGGATCCTGCACGTTTGTTGTCGCCTCCAAAAGAAATAAAAAGAATTGTGACGCAGATGATTAACGATTTCGGAAAAGATAAATACATCGTTAATTTAGGTCATGGAATTTTACCGAATGTGCCTTTAGAAAATGCGAAAGCGTTTATTGATGCGGTAAAAGAATATAAAAGCTAGATTTTAAAAGAGGTTCAAAACTTACTGCTAAAATCTGAATACTAAAAACTAAAAAAATGAATTCAACTTTAATTCAAAAATACAATATTCCCGGTCCAAGATACACCAGCTACCCAACCGTTCCTTTTTGGGACAAAAAAGGTATTGCTATAAAAGACTGGAAAAAAACAGTGGTGAAATCTTTTAATGAAAGTAATGACAGTGAAGGAATAAGCGTATATATTCATCTTCCTTTTTGTGAAAGTTTATGTACATTTTGTGCTTGCCATAAAAAAATAACCAAACGCCATGATGAAGTTGAGCAGCCTTATATTGAAACGGTTTTAAAAGAATGGGATTTGTATTGTGATTTGTTGGGGAAACGTCCAAAAATTAGAGAAATTCATTTGGGAGGCGGCACGCCGACATTTTTTTCTTCTGAAAATTTAAAGAAGTTAATCAACGGAATATTTAAAAGAGCCGATAAATTTGAGATTTTCGACTTAAGTTATGAAGGTCACCCTAACCACACTTCAGAAGACCAACTGCAAACATTGTACGATTTAGGATCCAGAAGAAACAGTTTTGGCATTCAGGATTATGATCCTATTGTTCAAAAAGCGATTCATAGAGTCCAAAGTTTTGAGCAGGTTAAAAAAGTAAACGATTTGTCGAGGAAAATTGGTTATGAATCTATCAGCCACGATTTAATTTTCGGATTGCCTTTTCAAACGGAAGAAAGCATCAGAAATACCATTAAAAACACCATCGCTTTAAAACCGGACAGAATTGCCTATTACAGTTATGCGCATGTGCCTTGGATTAAAGGCGTGGGACAAAGAGGTTTTGAAGACAGTGATTTGCCTAAAGACGATGAAAAAAGGCATTTGTATGAATTGGGAAAACAGTTGTTTTTTGACAACGGTTATGTTGAAATAGGAATGGATCATTTTGCTTTGCCAAGTGATTCGCTTCACAAAGCGATGGAAGCTAAAAAACTGCATCGTAATTTTATGGGTTATACAGCAGGTAAAACCGAATTGATGATTGGTTTGGGAATGTCATCCATAAGTGATTCCTGGTATGCATTTGCCCAAAATGAAAAGGAAATTGATGATTATACAAAACGCGTAAATAAAGGTGAATTGCCGGTTTTTAGAGGACATTTGTTAACGGATACCGATTTGGTTATAAGAAAGCACATCTTAAATTTGATGTGTAATTTGGAAACGGAATGGAATATTGGTTTAACTTCCCAAGTTAAAAATGATATAATTGCACGCTTGGGCGAAATTATTGGCGATGGCTTAATTGAAGTTACTGAAAACAAAATATCCGTAAAAGAGGAGGGAAGGATGTTTGTGCGAAATATTTGTATGGCATTTGATTTAAGGCTGGTAGAAAATCAGCCTGATATTCGAATATTCTCGATGACCATATAGCATAAAAAAACCGAACAAATTGTTCGGTTTTTTTATGCTATTTTTAAACTTCTTGTTATAAAGTTCTCATATAATTAACAATTAACCATCTGTCTTCGTCTGAAGGCAATTTTTTGTTAAATGCAGGCATATCATCCCTGCCAAAAGTGGTTTTGTAAAATAACGCGCCATCGGTTTGTGACTGGAATTTTTTACTTGAAAAATCACCTAAATCACCTTTCATCTCATTGGCTTTTGTTCCGTCGCCGTAACCTTCGCTACCGTGACAAGATTTACAATGTTTAGAGTATAGGGATTTTCCTATCGCCAAATCAACTTTTGGATCGGTTGGGTTTTTCATGGTTTGGTATTTTACAGGTACTACCCAGTCTGAAGTGCTTGTTGTAACTTTTGGCTCCTGAACAGGTACTTTTACAGGTGTTTCTGCTACTACAACTTTCTTTGGTTCCTCCTCAACAACTACCTTTGTCACTACTTCTACTTTAGTGTCTTCTCCCACTTTAGTTTCTGTTGTTTTTTGAACAACTACTTTGCCGGGTTCCTTTGTCGTAATTTTCGTAACAGTGGTAGATTTATCCGTGGAAGTTTTTAGAGGTTCTTCGGTTAAATCCTCTTTCATAACTTCTGATCCGGCAAGAGTATCAATAATTACAGTTTCATTAACATCGGTGACAATGGTGTCAGTAAGAGTTTCTGTTTTTTCCTGTTTTTCTTTTGTGCCGCAACTTTGAAATATTAGCGTAGTTCCTAAAATTGCAATAATAAATAATTTTTTCATGTTATTTCGTTTTACTGATTAATTGATAATGAACTATCATATCGTTACAAAGTTAACTATCTTAGTTACTGATTTTGTTACATAATTCAAAAAGAAACTTACATTATTCATACATTTTGAAGTTATTATTCTTTGATTAAAAGGTTTTTATGTTTGCTAAAGCTAAGATTCACTTGTTTATTTGGGAAGAAATAGGATTAATTAAAACACAAAAAAGGTTAAGCGAAAACCTAACCTTTTTTAATTCAATAAATTCAAATAGGATATTTGAATCAGAACTTTAGAATTATTTTTTTAATGTTCTGATATAATGTACTATTGCCCAAACATCATCCTTGTCGGTGATTTTCTTTTCATAATTAGGCATATCATTTCTTCCGATGTAGCTTTTGTAAAATATTGCACCATCAGTTTGTGCCTGAAACTTTTTAGATGAAAAATCACCTAAATCGCCATCAACTTCACCAGATTTTGTTCCATCTCCCAAACCGGCGCTTCCATGGCAAGATTTACAATGTTTGGAATACAATGTTTTTCCTACAGCAATATTTTCTTTGCTGGCTTCAATCGTGTTTTTCATTGTTTGGTACTTAGCAGGAACTTTCCACTCCTCTTGCGTTAATTTTGTAAAGGAAAAAAGTCCGATACTAATTATTCCGATAATCATTAAAATTTTAATTGTTTTCATTTTTTTGGAATTTATATTAATTATTATTTTTAAGATAGTTACTTACACTTTAGGCGGTAAAATGACCTTTTATGATTCTGTTTCCATTTCTAATTCTTGGCCTTCTTTTTTAATTTTAAATAAATTTATGAGGGTGTAAATATAGTTTGCCCATACCCCAACCAATAAAATGGTCAATACCACATACATCCAAATAGGCGCGGCGCTGGACCATAAAGTGTTTTTTGCTGCTATAATTTGCTTTTCAAAGATGCCCCATTTTGCATTTTTTTGTTGAATTACGGTTCCGTATTCTTCATGACCATCAATAATTGCATAGACGATTAGATTGCCATTGGAATCGCCAGGTAAATCTGTAGGCATTTCAAATTCAAACGCGCCTTCACTTATGGTTCCTTCGGCAATTTTCATTTTTGAAAGCATTCCTTGCACATAAATAATGACATCAGTTTCTTCCAGAGGAATTTCGGTGCCCGTTTCATCAAAGGTGAATGCAGTTACCAAAACTGTTTTTACGCTGTCTAATTCTTCCAAATTAAGCTCTAAACGAATGTTTTTGACAATTAATTCTGCAGAAGACTCTTCCAAAGCATCATTGCCTTCAAACCTTGCCATCAGGTTGATATTTAAGTTTTCATCCATCAAATATTTTTGATCTTCAGGAAGTGTAATTTGCGCAAAGCCTTCCTGAGATGTTTTGGCAGATCCCAAAAGCACTTCTTCGTCATTTAAAATATTGAAAAATTTGATTTCTGCACCATAAATTGGAAGAATATCTTTTCTGTCTTCTTTATTTTTACCCGTAAAACTTACTTCAAGCAAACGAGAATTGTCATTTTGTTTTACAGTTTTAAAATCAAAAGACATATTGTAATTACTTGCGTCATTTTCTTGGGCTTTGCCGTTAATACTGAACAGCAATGCAACTAAAAATGAGGTAATCTGTATATATTTAAATAGGTTACTTTTCATAATTCGATTTTTTTATAACTCAGTTACTATTGTATTTCTCTTTTTCCGCTTCAATAGTTTTCTTTTTTCCAGATCAAGAATTCCCGACATTGGAATTGCAGGAACAAATTTTAGGATAAGCGTAAAAAACAGGCAAAATGCTGCAATCCCAGTTAAACTAAGCGACCATTCAACCCAAGTGGCTGTGTAATGCACAAATTCGGCCCTAGTGTCTTGAATTGGCAAATAAGGTGTTTCTAAAGTAGGTACCACAATCAAATATTTATTTAACCATATCCCTAAAACTGAAATAATTGCTGCAATAGTCACCATTTTTACTGTTCTTAATTTTTTAAAGAACAGAATGGCGATTGGCATTAAAATTCCAAAATAATTCGCAAAAATAAATTGCCAAAAATATCTTGAAAACAACGTGTTTAATAAATCGACATCATGTTTTTTATGGCTAAACCATCTTGAAAAATATTCTGAAAATGTGAAATAGCCGTATAATAATGAGATTATCAATAATATTACCCCACCACTGAAAAAATGTATTTTAGTGATGTACCTTTCTAATTTATAAAATTTTCTGATAATATACATAGCTATAATAATAACTGCGACCCCAGAATACAAGCCCGAAATTATAAAATAAGGCGCAAAAATGGAGCTGTTCCAGCCCGGTTGTACCGTTAAGCTGAAAATCCAAGCAAGCACTGAATAGGCAACGATTGCCATGGCAATAATCATCACTGACATGATCCTGATAATTTTGTGTAATCTTTTGTGCTGGCTAGGTGTATCCTGATAGCCTATGGCCAAGAATTTATACATTTTTTTTCGCCAATTTGAAACTTCCACATTTTCTTTTGAAGCGTCTCTTAAAATGGCAAAATCAGGAATAAAAGTTAAGTACAAATAAACAAAACAGCCAATAAGATCTGTAAGTATGGCAATAATATCCCAAGAAATTGGCGATTGAATTCTGGGGTACAGGAATAAAAAATACAACCTGTCTAGCCTTCCAATACACAATAAGATAAAAACCGGTCCAATAATTAAAGATAAAACCGTTGTAATCTCCACAATTCTGGCAATGGAATTTTTTAGCGGTGTTTCAAAAAAGTGCAAAACTCCTGCAATAAATGCACCCGAATAACTTAGGCAAACAAAAAATATAAAATTAACAATATATATTCCCCAAACCACATTATCCCTCATTCCGGTAACCTCGTGTCCTTTCACTAACTGAAGAACAAAGGCGTAAAGTCCCACCAATATGATTGAAATCAATGCTATAATCCAAATTTTAGACAACAAACTGGATTTTTCAAGCATTGGAGAAAGTTCTTTGACCAATTCTCTTTTTCTAGTATCTATATTCATAATTATCAGTGTTAAATTTTACCTTGTTTTTTTAGTTCCTGTACGTAAGGCACATCTTTATAGCGCTCTATTATTTCTTCGTCAACATTAAATCCTCTTTCTAAAGGAAACTGTCTGTTTACTGCCGGTAAATAATACACATTTGGTTTGGTCCCTAAATGTTCCAAATGACGATAACCTCCGCGGTCGTTAATTAATTGTGAAAAGCGAACTGTTTCTTCACCATTGGTAACAATATCTTCGTTTTTGTCTCCAAAATAAATTACACCCATAGGGCAGGCTTTTGCACAATGAGGCAATTCTCCCTGGCGCAATAAATCCGGACAAAAATCACATTTCATCACAGTTCCTTCCGCTGCCGGAATACTCGTTTCTGGGGAATAAGGCTGACTATTATCGTCAAATTTTTCTTTGTGACCCCAATTAAACTGTCGCGCAGAATATGGACAACTTGTAACACAGAATTTACATCCAATGCAACGTTCATTGTCGATCAATACAATGCCATCATCTCTTTTAAATGTCGCTCCTGTTGGGCAAACTGTTACGCAAGGTGGTTCGTCGCAATGAAAACAAGGTTTAGGAAGCCAATAAGGTTGACTGTCTTCATTATTTGAAATAAGTTGAATTTTTATAAATTCTTGGTGCTTGTCTAATTTGTGTGCCTGTTGACATTCTTCAACGCATTTTCTGGCATTTTTACATCTTGCCAAATCTATGACCATTACAAATTTCCGGTTTGGTATTCCTTTTCTGGATTCTTCCGGCGTAACAAGTGCTTCAGGATATTTGTTGATATTTGAGGCATTTACTTCAACAATTTTTCCTTCAGGGGTCAATAACCGAATAACTTCGCCCGCAGGTTCCTTTTCTTCTTCCTGCGCTGCTAAGTTTGTTACAATTGAAGCGCCTGCAATTGCTGTGAGACTCGTCATTACTCCCAATTTCAGGAATTTACGTCTGTTGGTGCCACCTTGTTCAGTTTGGTTTTTTTTCATCGTTTTATTATTTAAATTCAATCGATTTAAAGATGAATTCCATTAAAATAATCCTTTATAAATTGTCTATTTTTATTTTTCATAATTTTAGCCATCCTAATTTGCATATATGAGAATATAACAACAATAAATTTACAGACATATCGCTAAGCAAAAGATGATATAAGTCATTTTAAGCAAAGAAATCATGTAGAAAATTTATTTCATTAAAAGAAACAAATATTACATATAAATAAAAAATAATGAAACAACAATTCGCGTTTAAATAAAAAGGAAATTCAAATTGGTTTAAAATGGTTTCGTTTTTTTTGGAATATTGCGGGGATGATATTTTAAGATGGAAGACAGGTATTAACGTATTTGGCGAATATGGGTTTTGCGACTAATAATAAAAATTATATTTATGGGATTTCCCTTGAGACTAAGTACTGAAATTTATTTATGTATTTAATTTTGGGCATAAAAAAACCGAACAATTTGTTCGGTTTTTTTTGATTTAATATAATCTAATATTACTCGAATCTAATATTACTCGGCCAATGTTCTCATATAATTAACGATTAACCATCTGTCTTCATCTGAAGGAAGTTTTTTAGTAAATTCCGGCATATCATCTCTTCCTGTGGTAGTTTTATAGAATAATGCACCATCACTTTGTTTTTGGAATTCTTCAGAAGAAAAATCGCCTAAATCACCTTCCATCTCTTTGGCTTTCGGTCCATCGCCATAACCCTCTGAACCATGACATGATTTGCAATGTTTTGAGTATAAAGATTTACCGATTGCAGCATCAGTTTTAGGTGCAATAGGGTTTTTCATTGTTTCATATTTTGCGGGAACTTTCCACTCTTCTTGTACAAGTGTGGTGAATGAGTAAAATGCAAAAGAAATAATTCCGACTAGTGTTAAAATTTTAAATGTTTTCATTTTTTTTTAATTTACGATTTGTTAATTTTTATTAAATTTAATATTAGATAAATAATGATTCCCCATATGCCAAATGTCAATATATTTGGAAATATAAGCAAGAATAAAGGTGTTTTACTTCTTGGTGACCACATAGTTCTTTCGTCAAATGTTGATTCATCAACTACAGGTTTTCCAATTGGAGCTTTAACTATTGTTTTTACAGTTCCAAATTCATCGCTGTCATTCAGAATTACTTCAATAGCCAGTATTCCGTTTACACCAGGTATTCCTTCTGGTATAGATACAAGTATTGTGCCATCCTCATTAGTTTCATTAAACTCTTCACCAATCGGAAAATTTTTAAATAACCTTTGAATCTGAACTTTTAAAGACTGGCCAATAATTAAACTGTCGGTCGATTTATCTGTCAGGGTTGCAGTCACATAATTGACGCTGTCAATGGTAACTAGTTTGGCTTCAATGGAGGCGTTTTTAAAGCTAATACTTTTTGAAGCGCCTTTAAACGCATCATTACCGTCAAATGAAACTTCTATATTATAGGTATTTGTTGAATCGGGTTTTAGCAAATTAAAATCTTTCAATGCAAATTTACTTTTCCCTTGCATATTGGTTGTTGTTTTACCTATTTCAATTTGTTCATCTCCAACCAAATTATAAATAACCAATTCTATTTTAGAAACATTTACATTTTCGTCATTTACTTTTGCGGTGGCTTGTAAGTCAAAATAAGCACCTTCATTCATTATTTTAACATATGAAGCTTTTAGTCTGACCCTGTCTTGTGCAAAACTTGAAGTGTATAAAAACACACTTAATACAACAAGAAAAAAGTGGCGTGTGATCATTTGATTTCTCATGATTTCGTGTTTTTATTTAGTTCTAATGCTGCTTGTTCATCAGCAGTTTTTTGAATTGGCACAATAGGAACATACCTAACCAAAATGGTAATAATTAATAGAGACATAGCCAATGTTGCAATGGTTATAGCCCATTCGTGAAGGCTTGGGAAATAATGTCGCCACTCTTCCGGTACACCTTGTATAGGCAAAAAAGGATGTAATAAAGTTGGTGTTACAATAAGGTAACGTTTCCACCAGGAACCTGTAACCACCAATAAACCGATAATAAACATTGGAAATGGCTTTCTTCCTTTTTTGAATAATAAAACAATCACCGGTACAACAAGTCCTCCAATAATTACGAACCAAAATAATGGTGCAAATTGACCTTCCATCAATACATTTATATGGGTTGTTGCTTCCTTTTTTGAAGTAAGCTGAGGTATTAAGTATTCATTTAAGTTGAAATAAAGGTAAATTAAACAGGTTAAAACCAGAAATTTTCCTAATTTATCAAAATGAAGGTCTGTAATATAATCTTCTAATTTATAAACTTTTTGAAGCACATATACAACGCATACTAACGCGCCAACACCTGCAACTGCTGCTCCTGAAATAAAATAAGCACCTAAGTTGGTACTATCCCAGCCTACCCTAAACAAGGTTGAAAATAACCAGGCATCAATAGTCTGTAACATAAAACCTACCGGAATAATTAAAATGGCAATTATTTGTATTGATTTAAGTTGTATTGATTTTTGCGCATCACTGCCTGTCCAATTCAATGAAAGTCTCTTATACCATTTACTATGGGTTGGTTTTTTATCTTTGTAATATTTGCCCAATAGGCCAAAATCTGGTAACAAAGGAAAATATAATAGCAATAGGCACACCATCATTGCGGTTGGTATGATGATTACGTCCCAAGTGATAGGTGACTGCATTCTTCCATGAATGAATAAATTCATCAGTCTGTCTGGTCTTCCCATATCAATTGTGATGGTAATACCTGCCATTATAATTGCTGCCACAGAAATTATTTCAGCAATTCTAACGATAGGTGTTCTCCAGTTATTGTTGGTAAGTCTTAAAACAGCTACCGTAACTGTACCAACAAAACTTGTTGCCACAAAAAACACAAAGTTTGAGATATAAACGCCCCACAATGCATAATCGTTCATATTGGTGACCATTTGCCCTCTAATAATTTGATCGATATAGGCGATGATTCCTAAAACGATTAAAACAACCAAGGAAATTGTCCATATAACACCTTTTTTACCAAATTTTTGTGGCGCCAAGTCGTTAAGTAATTTGTCGTAATTTTTCATATGTTTAAATTTTATTTTTTAGTGGTAACATATGCTGTTCGTTATTAATCATTTTCTTCTGTATAGAAATTAGTAAAGCTCGTTTCATAATTATTCTGGTTTATCAACAGATTTGAAATCGGTGAAACTCTCTAAACCTTCTTTAAAATCTACCAATCTGTCAACAGGAGGTAAATAGAAAACACTTGGTTTTGTTCCCAATCCTTCCATCAATCTATATCCAGCTTTGTCTCTCAGTAATTTGCTTAACCTAAGTGTTTCTTCACCATTGGTAACAGTGTCTTCATATTTGTCTCCAAAATAGAATACGCCGTTAGGACAAGCAGTAACACAGTGAGGCAATTCATTTTCCTTTATGGTGTGAGGACAAAAATCGCATTTGTCAACAGTTCCTTTTACACTAGGCAAACCGGCAAATTCAGCAGAGTTATGCTCTGTTTGGTGCTCCATATCCATAAGCATGGTGATTTCGCCTTGGTTTGGTTCACTCCAATTAAATACACGGGTTGAATACGGACAGGCTGCCATACAAAATCTGCATCCGATGCAACGTTCATTATCAATTAAAACCAGTCCATCCCTTCTTTTAAAAGTGGCGTCTACCGGGCAAACGGTTACACAGGCAGGGTGGTCACAATGCATACAGGTAGTAGGCATCCAATATGGCGCCGTATCTTCGTCTTCCTGCATTTTATACACTTTTAACCAAGCATGGTCACCGGTAATATAGTGTTGTTTGTTGCAGGCAACTTGACATTTTAATGCATTTTTACATTTTGCCAAATCAATAACCATAACAAATTTTCGGTTCGGCATCCCTTCCCTAACATCATATGCTGCTTCTTTTTTGGAATGGTCCATTTCCATAACTTCGGACGAATCTACTTCAATGATAGTTCCGTCAGTCGTCATAAGTTCCATTTTTCCTGATGAAGTTTCGCTGCTTTTCGCGTTTAATTTTGACGCAATTTTCGTCAATCCAATGGCGCCGATTGCGGTAATCAGACCCAATTTTAATCCTTTATCAAGAAATTTACGTCTTGAATCAGTGTTTTTATTTTCCATTATCAGTAGTAATTAAAAGACATTATAATTTTCTGCCCAACCAGCTAAGAAATGATTCATTAGAAATATTCTTCTGAATAATTTTTGAATTTTTAACAGTGCTTACTTTAACTTTAACAGCAGTACCATCAGGTTTTAACAAAGTTTGATATTCTTCGTTTTCTTCAGGCGGGATTATTTCATCAGCGATTGAAGTTTTTCCAAATCCCAAAAATGGCAGCAGTAAAGTGCTTCCTAACAGCGGCAATATGCCTCTTCTCGAGATTTGAGTCCCTTTTTTAGTTTTATTGTCCATAGTAGTAAAAAGTATTGATTAAAAAGTAAAGCAATATAAAAATTATTTTTGAGATTTATGATGCTTTTCTGTCTAAGTTCACCTTAAGTTTATTAATAATTGTTGTTTTTGATGCGGTATAAAAATAGGAACATAGTTATTGTTTTTCTATGATAAAAATCAGTATTCAATAATTTATAAATTGCTGAATGTTAGCATTTTAATTAATAACTAGAATAATTGGAATTATTTTTAACCATTTTTTATGCGAGTATTGTTACATAGTTATGAAATATTTGTTACATAAAGTAATTTGATGTGCTAGCTTTCACAAATTGATTCTTAAAAAAAACTGACCAAAAAATAAAAAAGCCATCTAAACAATATTGTTTAGATGACTTTTTGTTGAATGGGTTTTCTATTATGGAACCTTAAAAATTATAATTTCGGGTAATGTTAAAACCGATTAGGAAATCTCCGTTAAAGAAATCATTTTGATTGAACATATGATTTTTTTGAGAAACAATTCCGCTGTAATTAGTCAGGAATATTTGAAAAGCGTGGGCAGATGTTGAAAATTCTGCACCAATACTAATTCCTGGGTGTGGATTGTTTAGTTCAAATTGCGTAAGCGGTTGTGTATAATCTGCGATAATAGCCGTTTGTGGACTAATTTTATAACGGCCACCAAAAGAAATAGCGAACATATCATTTTCCATAGAACTTACAACTGCATTATAATGTGCAATACTTGGCGCTACTTGTAATGATAAATTTGGTGTAAACCTTTTTGCGATAATCACCTGATTGAAGAAAGAATACCTGTCTTGCTCTAAATTAAAAGTAGATTCAGGTCTTGCATCAATAGTGAAATTACCGTAATAAGAAACACTTACAGGCATGCTGTTAGAACGTGTTTGTCTTAACAAGGCAACTTTCCAGTTAAAATCTTGCAAACGATTATTTTTTGTTGTTCCATACCCAATTGTTAATCTTTCATGAATGGCATAAGACAAAGCGATTCTAATGTTTGCGCCATCACCATAAATACCGGCCAACGTGTTGGTTTCATTAATTAACCCAAACCGATGTTGCATTTGCACTTCAAGGGTATTTTTGTCAAACAACACATTGGTAGGATTGTCAATAAGCGTAGCACTTTCAAAAGCTGGTCTTTCCAGTTGTTCTTTAACTACAACAACAGTTGTGTCTTCATTGCTATCTTCTTGTGCGATTGAAATTACGGGTAACATCAATAGAACAAAAAGTATTTTTATGTAATTTTTCATGTGTACTGTCTTAAAAATTAATTGTTCTTAGCACCTTGGTTTATCCAAGTTTTTATTAATGATAGATTTGCAGTAGACACATTTTGGTGACCACCAACAAGTTTAACATATAAAGGACTACCATCTGCGTTGTTGGCAGTAACATATTGAGGTACAAGAGCGCTATAAGCAAAACCTTCTCTTAAATCCGGATTTCTGCTGGTATTGTGGCAAAGAATACAATCACTTGTAAAAATAGGCTGTATTTCGGCACCAAATTTAATTTCAACAAAATTCGGGTCGTCTGGATCACTAGGTAATTCAGGAATAGTCCTTTCTTGTAATTCATCATAATAACAAGAGTTCATTGCTAAACCAGCGCATACGATAAATAAAATTTGAAATATTTTTTTCATTTTTAGTTTTTTAATTAAATAAATACTTGCTTTTTTACAAAATGAAATTGAAACTTTAATTTTCAAATTTGTTAAAAACGATTTAT
>JAVVEF010000003.1:0-52262 GCA_032251275.1 Lutibacter sp. | reverse complement strand
ATATTTTTAAGGGAATTTTACTTTTTCAGCAAGCCCTAAATAACTCGTGTTGTCCGAAATATTCAAGATAAAAGTCAAAAAATAAGAGCAATCTTATTTAATTATATTTTTGGAGTTCCCCGCCAACTGGCGGGTCGGGCTTTTCGCTGCAATCTTTTTTAATTTGCCAAAAGGCAATCAAAAAAGGATTTTCGCTATAATCCCTAACTCAATGTTTATTTTTTGGCAGGGGGTTTTAACCCATTGTTGAAAGTTCATAACATTATTCAGGAATTTGCTGACTCAAACAATGCAAAGTTCCAAAACCCCAAATTAAATCGATGGCGCTTATGCCAACAATTTCTCTTTCGGGAAAACAGTCTGCAATAATATTTAAAGCAATCCTGTCATTCGGATCATTAAAAGTAGGCACCAAAACACATTTGTTTAAAATGAGAAAGTTGGCATAACTCGCCGGAATTCGCACATTGTCAAAATCTAATCGCTTAGGCATCGGCAAGCAAACAATCTTGGGGGATTTACCATTTTCTAACTTTGATTGTTGCAACCGCTTTAAATTGTCTTGTAATGGTAAATAATTTGCATCCTTTATATCAGATTCCTCCACAGTAATAATGGTGTCTTCATTCACAAATCTGCACAAATCATCTATATGTCCGTGCGTATCGTCGCCGGCAATGCCATCGCCCAGCCAAATTACATTGGTAATTCCTAAATATTCTTTAAAAACCGCTTCATAATCGGCTTTGGTAAAATTTTTATTTCTGACTTGAATACTTGGGTGCAACAAACATTCTTCTGATGTTAACAAGGTTCCTTTTCCGTTGCTGTCAATAGCTCCGCCTTCCAAAACTACTGGTTTTCCTTTGTACATTGCTTGTATTAGCGGAATATCCAAAAACGCTGCAACTTTTGCCGGAACCAATTTATCTAGTTGATAATTGCTGTATTTTGCCCAGCCATTGAAATTGAAATTTAAGGCTTCCCTCCCATTTTTGCCATTTTTAATGACAATTGGCCCGGAATCCCGCATCCAGCTTCTGTTTGTTTTCTGAATGATAAATGAAACATTTGAAATTTTTACGTGTGCCATTTCCAGCATTCCAGTCACTTTTTCTTTCAATTTTTCATTGGCCAACAATAAAAAAACCACTTCAACATCAGCAACCTTTTTGATAAATTCCACAAAAGCCCATTGAATGGCGGCATATTTTCCTGGCCAATCGTTGCCATTGTGCGGAAAACAAAGCAATATTCCCTGTTGTTTTTCCCATTCTGCGGGAAATCTTCTATTATTATCCATTATTTATCGATGGCTCTTTTGGTTATTTCGCCATAAGCGTCAATTCTTCTGTCTCTTAAAAACGGCCAGTTCTGACGCACATTTTCCTGTAAATTCAAATCCACTTCTGCAATTAAAATTTCTTCTTTATCGTGCGATGCCTGTGCCAATATTTCGCCTTGCGGACCCGCAATAAACGATGAACCCCAAAATTCAATGCCATCAGTATGCGGTAAGTATTTTTCCAAGCCTATTCTGTTTGCGGCTGCCACATAAACGCCATTTGCCACTGCATGGCCTTTCATCACATTCATCCAAGCGCCGTGCTGATTTGCGCCGTATTGTTCTTTTTCTTTAGGATGCCAGCCAATTGCTGTAGGATAAAACAGCACTTCCGCACCTTGTAAAGCCGTTAACCGAGCCGCTTCTGGATACCATTGGTCCCAACAAATAAGCGTGCCGATTTTCCCTTTTTTGGTAGGAAATGTTTTAAAGCCGATATCGCCCGGCGTGAAATAATATTTTTCATAAAAGTGCGGATCGTCAGGAATATGCATTTTACGGTACAAACCCGCTTCAGTTCCATCTGTGTCGATAATATAGGCGCTGTTATGGTAAATTCCTGCCATTCTTTTTTCAAAAAACGGCACAATAATTACCACGCCCAATTCTTTTGCCAAAGCGCTAAAAGCGATGAATGAAGTGCCGTACAATTCTTCGGCCAATGCAAAATTATCAGTGTCTTCACTCTGACAGAAATAATGGCTGCTGTACAATTCAGGCAACGAAATAACTTCCGCTCCTTGTTTTGCGGCATCACGCACCCAGCTTAAACATTTTTTCAAATTATTTTCAGCGATATCGTTTAAATTTAGCTGTAAAACGGCTATTTTATAGGTTGGATTTGGCATATTTAAGAATTTATGATGTAAAAGTAGTGTTTTTTACAAACAGATGTGAATAACAATTTTAGAATTTTATTTAATGGAACGCAGATAAAGATTTTCAACTTTATCCCTCGCCCATTGCGTTTTTCTCAAAAATTTAAGGCTAGAATTTATGGAAGGATTCGATTTAAAGCAATTGATATTTATCAATTGCCCCAATGCTGACCAGCCATACATGGCCACCAAAAATTGAAGTATTTCTGCAAGTTTAACGCCGTGAAGCGGATTGTTTGGTTGTTCTTCCATAGTTTAATTAATTTATCCTATCCCCAACCTCCCGTACTAAAAACGGGACAGGCTTTTCCAAAGGAAAGGGAGTTTAATTTGAAATATAATATTATGTATAATTAAAAACTTTGAGCCTTCACCTTTTAACTTTTAACTTTTAATATTTAACTTTTAAAGGGCCTACCAATCTATTGGACGATAATCTTTTAAGAATTTTCCGCTCCAATGTTTTCCTGTGTTTATCCCGTTGAATAACGGATCCATTACGCGTGCCGCGCCATCAACAATATCTAAAGGTGGCTGAAAATCGTGCACTTCTATTTTATGTTTGGACAAATCAATAGGATCTTCATCGGTAACCCAACCTGTATCCACCGCATTGATATAAATGCCGTTTTTGGCAAAATCTGAAGCCGCAGTATGCGTCATCATGTTCAAAGCTGCCTTGGCCATATTGGTGTGCGGATGGCGATCTTGCTTGGTAAAACGGTGAAATTTGCCTTCCATCGCAGAAACGTTGATGATGTGTTTTTGTCCGGTATTTTCTTTTTTCATTAAATTGGACAAGCGGTTGCACAACACAAAAGGCGCCACGGCATTCACCAACTGAACCTCTATCATTTCCGTGGTTTCAATTTCTCCCAATTTCAATCGCCAGCTGTTTGTTTTTCTTAAATCAACCTGTTGTAAATCGGCATCCAGTTTTCCTTCCGGAAAAACTTCGCTTGCTGCCAAAGAATTGTCGAAACTATAAGGTATTTGCGATAATTTTGCTGAAGAACTAAGTCCGATTCCTGGTTCAGAACCGTGCCAGGTCACCGGAATATTTGTTTGGTTGTTGGCAATTTCTGAAGATAAATTCCGTAATTCCTGCAAACAATTTTGATGGTTGCTGAGCAAATTTTTGGCAAACTGCGGTAAATACTCAAAATTCATTTCTTCTTTTGCCATCAAATGATGGTAAAACCCGGCCGGTCTTCTCACAGTTTGCGCAGCATTGTTGATTAGGATGTCCAATCGGTTATATTGCTGCTCTATATAATTGCAAAAAATTTCCACACTTGGAATATGCCTTAAATCGAGTCCGTGTATTTTTAAACGATCTGCCCAGTCAAAATAATCTTTTTCCCGAGAAAAACGCAATGCAGAATCGACCGGAAACCTTGTGGTGGCAACTACTGTGGCTCCTGCTCGCAATAACATTAAGGTAATATGATAACCAATTTTTAAACGGGAGCCTGTGACAACTGCCACTTGTCCGGTAAGATCTGCTGATTGAAAACGCTTGGCATAATTAAAATCGCCGCATTCTTGGCACATCGTATCATAAAAATGATGCAATTTGGTGTAAACCACTTTACACACATAGCAATTTCTGGGAGATTCCAATTCGAGTTCTTTGCTGTTTGAAGCATCAATATGGGCCATTAACTTTGGCGCTTCAAAAATAACGGCTTCCCTTGCGCTTCTTATTCCTGTTTCTTTACGTGCATGTTTGTCGCGCGCAATCATCTTTCTTTTGATGGATTTTTTGACGTCTTTTTTTTCCTGAGAAAAAGCTTCACGGCTTGGTCGTGTCAACATTCCCGCAGCTTTAAACAACGCAATCCGTTTTTCTTCAGAGAGCTCAAAAACCTGATTGGTGTCGCCCACCAATTGCTCCAATATGGCAATACAGGAGTCAATTTGTTCCTGACTTACTTTAGTGGTTGTTTGCTCATTAATAGGTTTCATAAAACGCTGTTTCAAGCGGCAAATATAACAATAATATTGTTGTGTTTAAAAGGATAAAGCAGTGCTTATATGGAATGGATTTGGATTGATAAATATCAATTTTGAATTATGAATTTTAAATGATTAATCATTAATTTTCATTTAACCGAAATGTGCGTTAAGGATTGAAGTGGAAAACCTTTTTTGAGGTATTTCCCGAAAAAAAGTTTGGAACAGAAAGCCTGACCTGAAAGGGAACGCCAATTAAATAATTACGATTAGGATATTTTACTTTTAATTTTTTTGATGATCGGCCGTATTATGGGATTTTCGGGCATGGTGTCACCCAATAAAAACCCCCAAGGTTTTAAGGGTTCTATATGATCGAAAATAACTTTTATGATGGCGAGCAGCGGAATTGACAAAAACATCCCCGAAATGCCCCATAAAGCGTTTCCCACAAACACAACGATGATGGCGAAAAGCGCGTTGATTTTTACTTTTGATGAAACTATTAAAGGCACAATTAAGTTATTGTCTATAAGCTGAATGATATAATAAATAGCCAAAACATATAAAGCATACATACCCGAGTCTTTTGTGGCCAACGCTACGGCCATAGGCAATGCCACGGCAACCAAACCGCCAATATATGGGATAACGTTAAGCAAGGCGCCAATAATGCCCAGTAAAATGGCATATTCAATGCCAAGCGCAAATAGGGCCGCGATATTTAAGATGGCTACAATAATGGCTTCAATAACCAATCCGGCAAGGTAACGCTGGATAACGGTTTTGGTTTCTGAAATAATTTTGCTGATCCTACTTTGGTCGCTGCTGATAAATACCCTGTGTATAAACTCAATCAAAAGTTTGTTGTAATACAATAAAAGAAAGACATAAACAGGAACCAATAACATCACCATAATACTGTTACCTAAGGCAAAAACCTTTTGTCCAACTTCCGCGCCACTCATCGTGAGAGAATCTGTTTTGGCAGTTTTAATCCATCTGTTCACTTTCCATTGGTTAAGGTCAAAATAACGGGAACCCCAATGGGTAAATTCATTAAACATCGCTGAAAATTTATCCACCATGATGGGCCAGGATTCGATAAAAATACTTGCCTGCCTGAAAATCAAAGCTGCCAACGCAGCGGTAATTAAAATGGTAAGCAATAATGTTAAAATGATGGCGACTACCCTATTCATTTTCATCCTCACAAAAAAGTTTACAATGGGATAAAGCAAAACGGCAATCATCACTGAAAAAATGAGCGGGACAATAATATCCTGGGCAATATAAAGCATGCTGGTAAACACAAAAATTCCGATTAGCAGAATTGTTGTCTTTACATAAAATGGCAAGTTGAAACTATCTTTTGCGTTCATTCCTTAAAATTCATTCATATGTATCGCTATTTCCGGTTTCGTTAACTTCTTCAGTTGTGCGTTTTCCAAACAGGTTAAAAATTTTCTTCGCCATGGCTTTTATGGCATCCGGGTTTTTTGCCACAACATTTGTGATGCCAAACATTAAAGCTGATCCGATCAATTTTTTTAGGGGACTTTTAACAACGCCCTGAAATAGTATTTTAGACAAATAACCTGTTCCCAAACCAACAGAGGTGTTTAAAAAACTATCTTTTACAAAATTTGAATCTCCAAGATCTTTTAGGGTATTTACAATAATGTTCGCAGGTTTAAAACTATTGTAAGCTGTTTTAAATTCTTCTTTCAGTGCTTTTCCTTCTTCAGCTTGTTTGATTTCTAAACGAAGAATGGCGGCTCTAAGCTCGTGTTGCGTTTTTATTTGTTCCATAAGTTCGTTTACTTAAGTGCTTGTGAAATGATTAATTTGCTCAACGGTTTTTCAATCCATTTATGCAAAAAGAAATGCAATATAAGTCCGGCAACCAAGTAAAATGCCGCAACAATAAAGAATCCGTAATAAAACTTCCCAAGCAATTCGCCCAGGAATAACGCAACGCCAATGTTAAAAACAAGTAGAAACATAGATATCATAAGGATAACACTTATTCTTGCCACCACAGAAGTGGCAACAACAGTGGTGGTTTCCAATGCTTTTAGTTTAGAAATTTCATACGTTGTTTTTCCAAAAGTTTCTGCTTTATCAAATAGGGTTTCAAATATGCTGGGCTGTATTTCCATATGTTATTTTTATTAGAATAATTCACTTGCACTTGCAAGATTTAAAATTTGTTTTGATTTTTTTAGCTGATTTATCAATTGCTTTTTCTTTATTTTTCTCCAGAAAAGAAAGGAAGAGTAAAATAAAAAGTGGATCCCTTTCCTATTTCGCTTTCAACCCAAATTTTTCCGCCCAGCAATTCAACGTAAGCTTTTGAAATCGACAAGCCCAAACCCGCACCTTCATAATTTCGGCTAAGCGATTCACTTCCTTGCCTAAATCGCTCAAAAATAAGCGTTTTTTGTTCCTGACGAATCCCTACACCTGAATCTTTTACATAAAATTGCAAGAAATCGTCTTTTTTCTCACATCCAAATTCAATGGAACCGGAATTGGTGAATTTTAGGGCATTCTTAACAAGATTTGTCACAATTTCATAAAGTTTTTCCTTATCGGTTTTTACAAAAATATCTTTAGCTGACAAATAATTTTTAAATGAAAAATGAATGTCTTTTTTTTCTGCCTCCCCTTTATTGAAGTTATAGAGATACGCAAATTGCTCATTAATATTTGTTTCTGAAATATTGACTCGCACAATTCCCGATTCTATTTTCGAAATACTTACAATATCATTGATGATATTAAGCATTCGCTGTCCGCTATCTTCAATGATTCTGATATATTCCTGTTGCTTTTCTCCTGTAAGATTTGGTGTTGCCAACAATCCGGCAAAGCCTAAAATACCGTTCATAGGCGTGCGAATTTCATGTGACATATTGGCTAAAAATGCAGATTTTAAACGATCACTTTCCTCCGCATGTTCTTTGGCAACAATAAGTTCTGCCGCACGTTTTTCTTTCTCGTCATTTTGATAGGCCAGTTCTTTGTTGGCAATTATCAATTCTGATGCGCGTCTTTCTTTAACTTCATTCATAAAGGCAAGTTCTTCATTGGCAATCACAAGCTCAGCGGCCCTATTTTCTTTTTCCTCATTTTGAAAGGCAAGTTCTTCGTTGGCAATCACCAATTCCGCAGCGCGTTTCTCTTTCACATTATTTTGAAAAGCCAGTTCTTTGTTGGCAATAATCAATTCAGCCGCCCTCTTTTCCTTTTCTCTATTCTGAAATGCCAATTCTTTGTTGGCAATAATTAACTCCGCCACTCTTTTTTCTTTCAATGTATTTTGAAAAGCAAGTTCTTCATTCGCAATAATCAATTCAGCCGCACGTTTTTCTTTCTCTTTATTTTGAAAAGCAAGTTCTATGTTCGCGATAATTAATTCCGCTGCGCGTTTTTCTTTCTCTTCATATTGAAAATCAAGTTCCAAGTTGACAATGAC
Organism: Lutibacter sp.; assembly: GCA_032251275.1. Taxonomy (GTDB): domain Bacteria; phylum Bacteroidota; class Bacteroidia; order Flavobacteriales; family Flavobacteriaceae; genus Lutibacter. The sequence goes on along the minus strand of JAVVEF010000003.1, from coordinate 44,602 downwards.
CAATTCAGCGGCACGTTTTTCTAAAACTATATCATTGTGACTCATAATTACGGGAGAAATTAAAAAATTATGTTCCTGAACAGGTAAATATCTTGTTTGTAATTTTTATTCCACAGCCTGATCAACAACTTCCTCTGCTTCAGCTATTTTGGTTTTAGCCATTTTAGCGGCTTCTCCTTTCATTGTTTCAAATTTTTCGGTAGCCAAATCAACAAATTCATTGAATTTTTCTTCAAATCCATCAATATAATCATTTCCTTTTTTAGAAATTTTATCTCTTGTTTTTGAACCTTTGTGCGGTGCAAATAAAATTCCCAATGCCGCACCAACTGCTGCGCTTGCCAATGTCACTAATATTACTTTTTGTGCTTTCATCTTGTTATTATTTTAGTAGATTACTATTTAATGCTTACAAAGGTGCGGCAAAAACAACTCATTTTTGTTACATAATTTTGAAACAGACTTACATGATTCACACATTTAATTGAAAACAATGTTTAAACACTTAAACAATTCAACGATTTAACAATTTGTTTTGGGCCTGCCTGCCGACCTTTTTGGTTGGCGTTCCCTTTCAGGTCGCGCTTTTCATTTCAATCTTTTTTTCGGAGAAAAACCTCAAAAAAGGATTTTCACTTCAATCGCTAACGCAAACTAATTTTTGATATGCGAATTTGGATTTACGATTTTTTATTTTTCACCAAACCCAAAACAATAAAATAAAGTTAAATTCTGCCAACCTAATTCAGACAGCAACAAACCGAACAAGATTTGATTATCTTTGCCCAAAAATTTTCAAAAAATCAATGGTTTCAGTAGAAGGATTAAGCGTAGAATTTGGCGGAACAACACTTTTTAAAGATATTTCTTTTGTCATAAACGAAAAGGACCGCATCGCCTTAATGGGGAAAAATGGCGCGGGAAAATCTACGTTGCTTAAAATAATTGCCGGACATCAAAAAGCTTCCAGCGGACGCATTTCTGTCCCAAAAGATAAAATTACTGCTTATTTGCCGCAGCATTTAATGACAGAAAATGACCGAACCGTATTTGAAGAAGCTTCCCAGGCTTTTTCCGAAATTTTGGCTATGCAAACCAAAATGGATGAACTCAACCACCAGCTCACCGTTCGCACCGATTACGAATCTGATGAATATTACCATATTATTGAACAGGTTTCTTCACTTAGTGAAAAATTGTAAAGCAACGGAGAAATCAATTTTGATGCGGAAGTGGAAAAAATTGTGCTGGGTTTGGGATTTGAACGTGCCGATTTTAACCGTCCAACTTCCGATTTTAGTGGCGGATGGCGCATGCGCATTGAACTTGCAAAAATATTGTTGCAAAATCCGGATTTAATTTTATTGGATGAACCCACAAATCACCTAGATATAGATTCGGTGCAATGGCTGGAAAATTTTCTGGTTAACAGCGGCAAAGCTGTGATTGTGATTTCTCACGACCGGGCTTTTGTGGATAAAATTACCACCCGAACCATTGAAGTGACGATGGGACGTATTTACGATTATAAAGTCAATTATTCCAAATACCTTGAACTGCGCAAAGAACGCCGCGAACAGCAACAAAAACAGCTGGAGGAACAACAAAAAATAATTGCAGACACGCAGGAATTTATCGACCGATTTAAAGGAACGTATTCAAAAACTTTGCAGGTGCAATCGCGCGTAAAAATGCTCGAAAAGCTTGAAATTGTTGAAGTTGATGAAATAGACACTTCGCACTTAAAACTCCGATTTCCGCCTTCTCCCCGCTCCGGAACTTATCCGGTAACGGCAGAAAATGTATCTAAAACCTACGACAAACATCTGGTGTTTGATGCGGCAACTTTTGCAATTCAGCGTGGCGAAAAAGTGGCATTTGTTGGAAAAAACGGTGAAGGAAAATCCACTTTTATCAAAGCCATTATGGGCGAAATTGAGCACGGAGGTAAACTAACGCTCGGACACAATACGATGATTGGATATTTTGCCCAAAATGAAGCCTCTTTGCTTGATGAAACTTTTACCGTTTTTCAAACCATAGACAATGTGGCCAAAGGCGATATCCGAACCAAAATAAAGGATTTTCTGGGTGCTTTTATGTTTGGCAGCGAAGACTGGGACAAGAAAGTAAAAGTGCTTTCAGGTGGCGAACGCACGCGATTGGCGATGATTAAATTGCTGCTTGAACCGGTAAATCTTCTAATTTTGGATGAGCCAACAAACCATCTCGATATGCGAACCAAAGACATTTTAAAACAAGCGCTGATGAATTTCGATGGAACGCTAATTTTGGTTTCGCACGACCGTGATTTTTTAGACGGAATGGTGAGCAAAATCTACGAATTTGGCAACAAGCGCGTCAATGAACATTTTGAAGGAATCCAGGAATTTTTGGAACGCAAAAAAATGGTGCGGTTAAATGAATTGGAAAGTGCTGTTAAAAAGTAAAAATTGTTAAAAATAAGCTACATTTATCCAATAAAAGATGCTTTGCGATCTTTTCGTAATACATTGTGAACATATCGGTTAAGATAAATTACAAACCCATTATTTTATAAAAAAGTTAGAAAATACAATCTTGAAAAAACAAATCAGCATTTTGGGATGCGGTTGGCTTGGAAAGCCATTGGCCGTAAGTTTAATGAAGCTAGGCTTTAAGGTTAAAGGTTCAACCACTTCTGAAGCCAAATTGAGCGAATTTCAGGAACTGGGAATCACGCCGTTTTTAATCAATCTAGCCTATTTAAAACATAATATTACCGTATTTTTAGATTCAGAAATATTAATTGTGGCCTTGCCATCTAAAGATATTGAGGGATTTAAAAATGTGATTTGCCACATTGAAAAATCGCCCATAAAAAAAGTGATTTTCATCAGTTCGACTTCGGTTTATGGAAATTCTGAAGAAGTTGTGACGGAAGTATCCGAAACGCTTCCATCTGCTTTAACAACCATCGAAATGCTTTTCAAAAATTCAACCCATTTTGAAACCACCATCATTCGTTTTGCAGGTTTGTTTGGCTATAACAGAAAACCGGGAAACTTTTTTAAAGACGGACGTAAAATTCCAAATCCGGAAGGTTTTGTCAATATGATTCACCAAAATGATTGCATTCAGCTTATTGAAAAAGTCATCGAAAAAAATGCCTGGAACCAAATTCTTAACGGTTGTGCGGACACGCATCCCTCACGAAAGGAATTTTACACAAAATGCGCTTTAGATATCAGACTTAAATTGCCTGAATTTGAAGAAGTTGGACAAGCTCAAAAAAAAATAATTTCAAACAGAAAATCCAAAGAAATATTGGACTTTAAGTATAAATATGGTGATCTTTTAACACTGAATTACGCAAAAATATAGCTTGAATTTTTTTCTTAATTTTATATAAAATTAGTCTTTTTTGTCCTCAATATTCAATCCGGGAACACTGTTAATGTCTATTTCAACAGCAATTTCATTTCTTCGATTTATCAGTTGAAAAGGCGGGTTGTACCCAAAATAACTAAAATTATTTAGATGCGTAATTCCGTTCTCTTGCAAGAGCGTTTTTAATTTGGCTGTGTATACCGCTATTTTTTTGTCGTTAGACCAACCGCCAAAGGCTATTGTGGCCATAAATTTTTCTTTTTCTTTCTTAAACTTGACATCAGGATTGTTTGGTTTTGGCAAATCATCCAAATTATATTTCGCCGGAATCATAAATTGCATGGTAACGGTTTCATCTAAATTCATCACAACCGGCGATGTCATCGCGATTGATTCCTTTTTATCATTCCCGCCAAAAATATAACCGGCCAAAGATTTAAAGCCGGTACCAGAACTTTTTTGGTAAGAATCAGTTTTCATGGTTACGTAAGAAAAATTGGCGGCATCATATTTCCTGATTTCAAACAAATCATATTTTTTTAGCACTTTGTAGGAATACATTTCAATATCGCTGATTGTTTTCATAAAAATAAATTGCCCAACGATAAAAATAATTCCTAATGAGGCCGCTATAATCAGTAAAATCTTCATTGTTTTATGCATTTGGTTATTTCACTAAGTTAACAATTTTATCGCTTAATGGTTCTGTAATACTATAAAAAACATCGATTAATTTTCCGTTTTCATCCACCAAATATTTCTGAAAATTCCATTTTACGGAACTGTCCATAACGCCATTCAATTCTTTTTGCGTTAACCAGGCATACAATGGATGCTGATTTTCGCCTTTCACGTCTATTTTTTCTGTCATCAAAAAATCAACACCGTAATTTTTTTCGCAAAAACTTTTAATTTGGGTTGTAGTTCCAGATTCTTGTCCGCCAAATTGGTTGCAGGGCAAACCTATCACCACCAATTTATCTTTATACGTTTCGTGCAATTTTTGTAAATCTTTATATTGCGGCGTAAATCCGCACTCGGAAGCCACATTCACAAAAAGAATTTTTTTGCCTTTAAACTGATTCAAATCTATTTTTTCTCCAGTTAAACTGCTTATTTTGATATCGTACATACTCGTAGGTTTTATGTTATTCCTTTTTTCTTGCGCACAACTTTGAATTACAAAAGTAAAAATCAAGAGGATTGCTGTTATTTTTAAGGCTTTCATATTTTTTTAAATTTTAAACGATACAATACCGCAATCTAAGTTAAATATTTGTCCGGAAATAGCGCTGGAATTTTCTGATATCAAAAAATCTGCCAAAGCAGCCACATCATTGGTTTTCAAATACCTTTTTAACGGATGTTTTTCAGCAATAACTTCCTTCATTTTGTCATTTCGCAAAATTTTTGAAGCCAAATCTGTATCCGTTACTGTTGGTGCAATGGCGTTTACCCTAATTGTTGGGGCAAGCTCTGCTCCCAGTGATTTTGTCAATCCGTCAATGGACGATTTTGAGGCTGCAACGCTGGCGTGATATGGCATTCCCAATTTTGCGGCAACGGTGCTGAATAACAAAATATTCGGATTGTTTCCGTTTTTAAGAGGTTTCAGATACTTTTTAATGGTTTTTACGGCGCCAATTACATTAATCTCAAAATCCGTCCTAAAATCATCTATGGATAAAGTAGAAATTGGTTTCAGATTTATGCTTCCCGGACAATAAATAAGTGTATCAACCAATTCAATTTCAGGAAGTTCATCATTTAAAACATCACAATTAAAATGTGTTAAATTTGGATGATTTATTTCAGGAGCTGTCCTGCTGATGTTGAAAATTTTGTTGCCCAGATTCAATTGGGAAATTAAAATTGCATTTCCAATACCTTTGCTTCCGCCTACAATAACTATATTTCTCATTTTTAGTAATTTAATTTCTGAAAAGCATCAAAATAAAAATCAGATTTAACTGTTTTTAATATAATTTTGAAGCTCCGCTATTTTTTGCGGATTCTTAAAAGCGCCACCATAATACGTGGTAATTGTAGTGGAAGTATCATCTTTAATTCCTCTTGAACAAACACACAAATGTTTGGCATCAATAATTACCGCAATGTCTTCGGTTTTCAAAATATGCTCTAAATCTTTCCCAATCTGATTTGTCAAACGCTCCTGAACCTGTGGTCTTTGTGCATAATACTGCACAATTCTGTTCAGTTTTGACAAGCCGATTACTTTTCCCGAAGATATATAAGCCACATGCGCTTTTCCAAAAATTGGCACAAAATGATGTTCGCAATTTGAATAAAACGTGATGTTTTTTTCTATCAACATTTGGTTGTATTGGTATTTGTTTTCAAACAAAGACATTTTAGGTTTGTTCTTCGGATTTAAACCCGAAAATATTTCATCAATATACATTTTTGCAACTCTTTCCGGGGTGCCTTTTAGAGAATCATCGTTTAGATCCATTCCCATAACATCCATTATTTCAGCAAACAATAAAGCGATTTTTTCCTTTTTCTCTTTGTCGGAAATTTCAAAAGCATTGCTTTTTAAAGGCGTATCCAAATTGGTATATAAATGATTGTCGCCTATGTCATTGCTAGAAAAATCTTCGAAAAGGTTGTCTTCTTCAAGATCAAGCAGGGTACTCAACATAATTTTTTCTTGTTTCATAAAGTCTAATTTTAAGATCTAAATCATCAGGAAGTTTGGCAGTTAAAAGGTTATAAATCACAAATGCGATGTTCTCTGCTGTTGGATTTAAGTTTTTAAACTCTGCCACTTCAATGTTTAGGTTTTTGTGGTCAAATTTATTTATTATAGTGTGTTGGATAATCTCGGACAATATTTTCACATCGATTACATAACCTGTTTCCAAATCACAAAATCCGGTCACACAAACTTCTAAGTCATAATTATGTCCGTGAAAATTAGGATTGTTGCACTTGCCAAAAATCATTTGATTTTTTTTATCATCCCAATTTGGATTGTGCAATCTGTGTGCAGCATTAAAGCTCTCTTTCCTGTAAACCGATGTTTTAAATTGATTGTTCAAAATATTTTGTTTAATTTTTATATGGCAAAGTTAAACAAAAAAAACATAAGAACTAATACAACCGCTATTAATTATCTATTATGTAATTGATAAAACTTATAATTAAAAAAAGGAAAAAACAGGTCAAATCCATCCAAAGTTTGGAATGCAATACAGAATATTTATTTCTGAAGAAAAATTTAGGAGCGATCTTTAAAAAAGAGATACGCAAGAAACAATAAAAAGTAAATGGCTAAGTAAAACCTGTAAAAATTACGGAACTTTAAATATTGCATATTTTTGGGATACATATTTCCAAAAAGCGCTTTAATTTCTTTGAAAAATAATGGTTTTATATTGATGGTCCAGCGGTTTGTATCATAAACAATCTTGCGAAACTTACTCCGATACATCGTAAGCGGAAGCCCCCAAACGATAAATAGCATCAACCAAATATGTTTTGTGATTTCCATTTAACTGTTACTTTTTGGGAAACCTGGGAAAAAACGCCGATGTCTTTTCGACATAATCTTTGTATTGCGGTTTCGTGTTTTTTAGGGTTTTCTCAAGCATGGCAACACCTGAAACTTTCACGATTAACAAAGTCATTAGCAAGGAACTTAAAAGCGGTAAATAACTTCCTGCGGCTACAGAAAACAATCCGTACGCCCACCAAACAGCAGCATCTCCAAAGTAATTTGGATGGCGCGTGTATTTCCAAAATCCGGTATTTAATACTTTTCCCTTATTGTTTGGGTCGGATTTAAACCTGGCCAATTGATAATCCCCGCCGGCTTCAAAAGAAAATCCGATGATCCAAATAATGATGGCGGCATAATCAAAAAAGTTTAATTCACTTCCTCCGGAATAAAACTGGGCGCTTAACAAGGGTGCGGAAATTAGCCATAACAAAAAGCCCTGAAGCAAAAAAACCTGAAAAAAGCTAATCCACCAATAGCGTTTTTCGCCAAAATCCTTTCTGAATTGCTGGTAACGAAAATCCTCGCCTTTTCCCAAATTACGCCAGCCCAAATAAAGGAAAAGTCGCAATCCCCAAATAATTAACAAGGTCAAAACAATTAATTTTCTTAATTCAAGTCCATCTGTTTTATAAAAATAAAAGACACCAGCAATCACAAAACCCAATCCCCAAAAAGGATCAACAATGCTTGCGTTTTTTAAAAATACGCTCACCAGCCAAAGCAATGTCATTGCCATTACAATAATCAATAATCCGGAAAAATAAATCTCTAAATAACCCATTAGCAAATAATTGATTTTAAACTTTATGATTTAATATAAAAATAAACCATTTTTAAAATATATTGCAAAATAATAAATGTTTAATTATATATTATTATTATTAAACAAAATCTTTATATATTTGCACGGTAATTTTTTTGTTAACATAAAAATAGTGAATAAATTATAAAAAAGAAAATAGCTTGGAATTAAGTGACACGAATGAGTTATTTCTTTGTAAATTTAAAATATGAAAATATTACTTACCGGAACCACGGGTTACATAGGAAAAAGGTTGCTGCCAATTCTATTGGCAGAAGGCCACGAAGTTATTTGCTGTGTGCGCGACAAAAAAAGAACAGATTTAAGCAACTTCGATGGTGAAAATATAAAAATTATTGAGCTCGACTTTTTAGATGAGAAATCGTTGGAAATTATTCCAAAAGACATTGATGTGGCTTACTATTTAATTCATTCGATGTCTGTAAGCACAGATGATTTTGACACTTTGGAAGAAATTTCTGCCACTAATTTTAGAAACAGCATTCAAAAAACCAAGGTTAAACAGGTTATTTACCTAAGTGGTATTGTAAATGAAGCCGAATTGTCGAAACATTTATCTTCCAGAAAAAATGTTGAAGATATTCTAGGCTCGGGAACTTACAATTTAACAACGCTTCGCGCCGGTATTATTGTGGGCTCGGGCAGCGCCTCTTTCGAAATAATGCGTGATTTGGTCGAAAAACTGCCAATTATGATTACGCCGAAATGGCTTAATACAAAATCGCAACCAATCGCCATTAGAAATGTGTTGGAATTTCTGAAAGGTGTCATGTTAAATGAATATACTTTTAATAAAAGTTTTGATATTGGCGGACCGGAAATTTTCACCTATAAAGAAATGTTATTGACTTTTGCTGAAGTTCGAAATCTGAAACGGATTATCATCACGTTACCAATTATGACGCCGAAACTGTCTTCATATTGGCTATATTTTGTGACATCAACTTCCTATAAACTAGCCATAAATCTGGTCGACAGTATGAAAGTTGAAGTGATATGCAAGGAAAATGACTTGGCAGATCGACTTCATATAAAATTAATTCCTTATAAAGAAGCTGTCAAGCTTGCTTTTGATAAAATTGACCAGCAAGATGTGATTTCAAGCTGGATTGATGCACAATCGAGTAATGTACTTTCCAAAGGAATTTCCAATTTAATTGAAGTGCCCTCGTTCGGTTGTTTTCAAGACAAGCGTGAAAAAGCAGTTAGAAACGAAAAAGAAACAATTGATAAAATTTGGGCTATTGGTGGTGAAAACGGTTGGTATTATGGGAATTTTTTGTGGGCTTTGCGCGGATTTATGGACAAACTTGTGGGTGGAACGGGATTGCGACGTGGCCGTAAAAGCCAAACTGAACTTTCCGTTGGCGACGCTCTCGATTTTTGGCGGGTTTTATATGCCGATAAAAAGGAAAAAAGATTGCTGCTTTATGCTGAAATGAAACTTCCAGGTGAAGCTTGGCTAGAGTTTAAAATAGAAAACAACATCCTTTACCAAACTGCAACATTTAGGCCTTTAGGACTTTGGGGTAGAATCTATTGGTATGCGGTTTTACCGTTTCACGGATTTATATTTAAAGGGATGATCAATAAATTAACGGAATAAACGATGGGATTTTACCAATTTAAACAAACGCAAAAAATACAAGGAAACATTGATGATGTATGGAATTTCATCTCGTCTCCTGCCAATTTAAAGAAAATTACGCCAGATTATATGGGTTTCGACATCACTTCGGGCGATTTGCCTGAAAAAATGTATGCGGGAATGATTATTTGCTATAAAGTAAGTCCGCTTTTGGGAATTAAAATGAATTGGCTCACAGAAATTACCCAAGTTAACGAAAAGCGCTTTTTTATTGATGAACAGCGCGTTGGTCCTTACAAAATATGGCACCACCAGCATCACATTGAACCCGTTGAAGGCGGTGTTTTAATGACGGATATTGTTACGTATCAGCCACCAATGGCTTTATTGGGATCCATTGCAAACACGCTGATTATTAGAAATAAACTGAATGAAATTTTCGATTACAGAAGAAATGTGCTCAATGAAATTTTTGGAGAACTAAAATAATCTACTGCAGCATTTTTATGGCCGCTTCGGCACAACGTTCGCCATCCATAGCAGCAGAAACAATGCCGCCGGCATAACCTCCACCCTCTCCGCAAGGGAAAAGTCCGGCAATTTCCGGGTGTTCCATATTTTCTTTTCTAGGGATATTTACCGGTGAAGATGTTCGGGATTCAACCCCAACCACATTTGCTTCTTCGGTATAAAATCCTTTCATTTTTTTTCCAAATTGCATAAATCCTGTTCTCAGCCTTCCTCCTATTAATTTTGGCAATAAGGAATGCAAAGGCGCCGATTTTAATCCGGGCTGATAGGAAGTTTCGTTCAAACTTGGGGACAATCGTCCTTCCACAAAATCGGTAAGTCTTTGTGCCGGGGCAGTCTGGGTTCTTCCGCCTGCCAAAAAAGCCAGTTTTTCCAAATCTTTTTGAAATTCCAATCCTTTCAAAACACCAAATTGCTCGTATTTGTACAAATCTTTATCGGAATTTATTTCCACCACAATGCCTGAATTGGCAAACTTGCTGTTGCGTCTGGAAGGCGACATACCGTTTACCACCACTTCCCCATTTGCCGTTGCGGCCGGCACAATAAATCCGCCCGGACACATACAAAATGAGTAAACACCTCGATTATTTACCTGATGTACAAGGCTATAAGCGGCAGGTGGCAACAATTCATTTCTTTCACCTTCACAATGGTATTGGATGGAATCGATAATTTGCTGCGGATGTTCAACCCGAACGCCCATGGCAAATGACTTGGCTTTTAAGAAAATATTTTTTCTGTGCAATAAATAATAAATGTCACGCGCCGAATGTCCGGTTGCCAAAATTAGCGCTTCAACAGGCATTTCCGTATCATTTTGTAATTTTATGGCCTGAATTTTATTGTTTTTTATGATGAAATCTACCACCCTGCTTTCAAAATGAATTTCACCACCATATTTTAAAATGGTTTCCCTGATATTTTCAACAATTTTAGGCAATTTATTGGTGCCGATATGCGGATGCGCATCCACAAGGATTTCTTCCGTGGCACCGTGAAAAACCAAATTTTCGAATACGCGACGAACATCACCTCGTTTTAAGCTTCTAGTATATAATTTTCCGTCAGAATAAGTGCCTGCGCCACCTTCGCCAAAACAGTAATTGGAATCTTCATCAACAATATGAAACTGATTGATTGCCCGCAAATCCCGTCTTCTTTCCTGTACTTTTTTTCCGCGTTCCAACACAACAGGTTTGTAACCCAATTCAATGCAACGCAGTGCGGCAAACATTCCTGCCGGTCCAAAACCAATAATATGTACTTCTTTGGATTTGGTAACATCCTTGTATTCAAAGGAATATTCAGAAGATTCGGGCAGTTGCTCGAGAATATATACAGCAACTTTATAATTGAAAACAATGTCAGATTTTCGGGCATCAATGGATTTTCGCAATACTTTTACGGCATTGATGTCTTTTTCAGCAATATTTAGAAAACGTGCTGCTTTTTTCTTTAAAATGCCTTCAAATTTTTCTTCTTGAATAGGAATTCGAAGCTGAATTTCTTTTACCATATCGGCAAAATTACTCAAATTTTAACAAAAAGTCTATATGTCAGGATTGCAATTTTTTTAATAAGGATTTATTGTTAACTAAAATCACTTCACAAAAATTATTCAGCCTTTTTATTTTTCTTCTTTGCTTTTTTTACAATCCTTGGCAATACTTCTTCCGGAAATGGGAAAAGTATTGTTGAATTCTTTTCTGAGGCTATATTTGCCAATGTTTGATAGAGTCTTAATTTAATGGCGGACGGAGATTGGTCTATCAGTTTTCCTGCTTCGAGCAATTTACCGGCAGCTTGTTCTTCTGCAAGTGCCAAAATAATTCTTGCTCTTCTGGAACGTTCCGCTTCGGCCTGATTGGCCATCATTCGTCGCATATTTTCAGGCAATTGAATGTCTTTTATTTTCACGTCAATAATTTCTATACCCCAAACCTTTGTTTCCTTTTCAACAATTGCTTTAATATTTTTTCCCATTTCTTCGCGATTTGATAAGATGGTGTCCAATTCCACTTTTCCGCAAACGTCTCTTAAAGCAGCCTGAGCCAATTGTGAGATGGCAAATTTAAAATCCTCCACTTCCAAAACAGCTTTCTCGGGATTATTGACTTTATAAAAAACAACGCCGTCTATACTGCAAGGCACATTATCGGAAGTCATTACTTCTTGCGATACAATATTGATTGTAATCACCCTAATATCAACAATCTGAATGGTCTCCATAACAGGAATAATCCACCTAAAACCAGGTTCCAATGTTTTAACGAATTTTCCAAATCTGAATTTTAAGGCACGTTTGTATTCAAAAATAATTCGTATTCCACTTAGCAAGAAAAATCCTAATATTAATAAAATAAATAATGATGGATTCATAATAATTTGAGTTAAGTTAATTTGTGGCTATAATCAATACCTAAATAATTGCAGAAACACCCAATAAAAAAATTATTTTAATCTAACAGGTTTTATATTGCCTGCTAAAATAGGAATAAAAATTTCCTGTTTTAGTTAAAGTACTCCGTTTTAAAATTACAAAAATTAAAACTGACAACAAAATATTACCCCATGATTTTATTTGATTTAAAATATGATTGGTTATTAACAAACAGCGCTGCAGTAATTGATTAAAGAAATAAAAGTTATCTAATCCGTTTATAAGTTATACTCCTTTTTTAGAATGTTAATAAGTTCATAGGCATCATCAATTATTTCTGGCATTTCACTAAAGGCACGTATACGATAATTATCTTGTATCAATATAAAAGTGTTGGTAAATTTTTGAATAAGCATTTCATCATAACTAATTAATTTAAGATCATTTGCTTTTGAAACTTTATATTCTTCGGTAGCATAGATATTGAAAGAAGGATTGTTAAAACTATTATTTTCACTAATAATTATCTCAGAAATAAAAGGCGAATTTAAATTTAGAAGTAACACCATCATATTATCTGCTTTGTCGGAATTGGATTTGTCAAACTCAAAGTCTTCGTCTAAGTGGCTGGAAAAACTTTCATAGGCCACCAATTTTTTTTGTAAACTATCATTGGTAATATATCGAAGACCACCAGAATTTTTTAATTCATTTATTGTTGTGCGGTTCCATTTGTACGGTCTATATATAATATCATGCGCCAAAACATATAAATCGGTATTGGATAAATTTGAGTAGGGCGTTTGATTTATATAGTGTCTTAAACTATCAATGTCCTTATATTTTTTTTGTGCTTGAAACTGGCTGACAAGAAGCATATCAATATCATTTTTTAAGTCTTGAACCAAAGATTTGGCATATTGCTTAATCCTTTTTTGCTCCAGGCGCGTTTCATTCCAGTTATTCACTTGTAAAGCAATCAAAATACCAATCACCACGAGCACAATTTCGCCCAAAGCATATTTTAAATAGTTTGTGTTTTTAATTATTGAGCTATTTTCGGCAATTATTTTTTTACGGATATTTCTAAAGAATTTTATCATTTTTTCTTATTGAATAATTTTTTACCGACGTAAATTAGCGATAAAATTCCAATAAAAATTGCAGTGGTAATCATTTCATTTTTAGTCAAGTTGGAAAGAAAATAGCCAATAATGATAACTGAAAGCATTGGAACCGTATAGCCTCCGGGAATTTTAAAGGTTTTTATTTTTGAATCTCCTTTTTCTGTTTTTCTTAGCTTGATAACAGCAATGGCCACACCCATATAAATTATTAATATGGCGGCACTGGAAATAATGGCCAGTTGTTTAAATCCGCCAAAAGAGGCAAATATGAATCCTGTAGCAGCATAAACTATAATGGCTATATATGGCGTCACATATTTTTTATGAACAGAAGAAAGAATGTTGAATGGTATTACTTTGTCTTTTGCGGCACTAAACAATATTCTGGGCGTACTTAGCAATGCGCTGCTTAGCGTGCCAAATATAGAAACGCCTGCACCAATGGTGATTAATGTAAGTCCGACAGGTCCAAAAATTTGGTTCGCCAATTCGCCCAAAGGGTTCTTCTGAAATGTTGCCAAGGCATTTCCCAAAACGCCCTGCGCGACCGTTTGAATTAAAATATACAAGATTAAAACTCCAGCAATGCTGATAAATATGGCGCGTGGAATTGTTTTTTGCGGATTTTTTACTTCTCCACTGATGGATAGGCCCGATTCTGCTCCTTGAAAGGCGAAGAAAAGAATCAAAGAGATTTCGCCCAAATCCTTTAAAGACGGGATGTTTTCCCAGTAAAGGTTATGTATTTCAATATCTTTAAAACCTATAAAAACAATGGCCAATAAAGGAATTATTTTGATAATGGTAATCGTCATTACAAACCTTACCCCTTCTTTAACGCCCTTAATATTAATAAATGCCAATCCTGAAAAAAGCAATATAAAAAACAAAGTTTTCACCAATTTATGCTGAAAAAATGGAAAAAATGCGCCAATAATATCGACTAGCGCATTGGCAATGGCTGCATCACTGGATATCATTGAAATTAAAAACAACACTGCGGCTAAAAATCCGGCATATTTTCCAAAAGTCTCTTCAATATAGGCATAAGCACCGCCCGGATGTGTAATTTTACTGCCCACTTCCGCAAAGCAAAGCATCACCAAAACCACCAAAAAACCACAAAACAAATAGGCAAAAATACTTGCCGATCCCAGACCGGCAGCCACAATTCCGGGAATTACAAATATGCCCGCACCCACTATGGTATTGATGATGTTGGCAGACAATCCCCAAAGTCCGATGGTTCTTTTTAATGTTTCTTTTTGTTGTTCCATTTATGATTTTGTATGCTAAATTTTATAAATAACTCAACCACCATTTACTTTTATTATTTGCCTTATACATCATATATTTTTTACTGGAAGGATACAGCAAAAGGATAACAGAAATCCATACCAGATAAACAACCGCTAATGAATAGCCATAGTTCAGTAAATTTTTTGAAAAATTAGGTCCGTCAAAAATCATATCCTGCCAATTTCCTCCAAAAATGAGCATACCAATGATGGCCAAAGAATGGATTAGAAGTACGTGTATGAAATAAAAGTAAAGTGGAACCCTGCCGAACACCAAAAGAAAATTGGTGGCCTTGTTTTTATAATTTTCGACGGCAACCAAAAACAAAAAGGAAGGTCCCATTGTAATAAGCAAGTAACTTAAGGAAGGCGGATATTTTGTAACATTAAAAAATGACATCACGCCTTTTGTCATAGTATCCTGAACTGCCCAGGGCAGCAAATCGCCATATATATTTATTCCTCTGAAAATAAAAAATAACGTAATGGATCCAAAGCCTAAAAGCAATAACCATTTTTTTCTGAGCCTTGCATCGAAATCTTTTTTATATAAGTTTCCAAAGCAATAGCCAAGTGCCATTAAACCAATCCACGGAATTACAGGATAATGAAAAACAGCTATATCAAATGACCCAAAATTTAAAATGCGTTGCTGTTGGTGCAGTAGATACCAGATAACGGAGGTGAAATGATCACCTTCCTTTACAATACCATCCAATAAATTGTGGCCTGCCACCAAAACAAATCCGATAATTAGTATTACTTTTTTTGGCAGGTAAACTAAAAACGACAAACAGACCATGCTAAAACCAATGGCCCAGATTACTTGCAGAATTAATTTATCATGAAATATGTCAAAAGTCCAAATAAGGTTATTCAGGGCAATCTCTAAAAAGATCAGCCAGATTCCCCTGGAAAATAAAAATTTAAACAATTCTGGTTTTGATTTCCTGCTTCCATAAAGAAAAGCCGAAGTTCCAGCCAAAAAAACAAAAACAGGCGCACAAAAATGTGTGATAAAACGGGTAAAGAACAGTAAAGGCGTCGTAGTTTCCAAATCGGTTGGATTTCCTAAAAAGGAACCGTAATAAAAATAATCTCTTGTATGGTCAAGCGCCATAATAATCATCACCAGTCCACGAAGCACGTCTATGGATTCAATTCGGTTCGTTTTAATTGCTGTCATTTAACTGGATTATTTTGTTTTAATTATTTTTAAATCTGTTTATTTAATCCATTCTTAATAAAAAATTCTTAAAATTGAAAATATATAAACTGTTCTCCACTTCCTTGCGCAATAGCTATCAACAAAAACATAATAGCCCAAACAACACCTAAAAACCATGGAGGTGTTTTCAAAGAAACTTCTTTTAAGGAAGTGTTTCTCATAAACCAATGGCTTAGAAACATTAAGGATATTAGCGTAAATACTTTGATGATATCGAACGACTGCAATAATTTTTCACCATCGGGATTCATAAAAAGCATAGAACTAAGCATATTTTTTGCGGTTAAAAATTCCCGGGCCCTAAAAAATACCCAGGTAAAATTTACGCAGGTAAATGTTAAAACTGCCAAGAAAATCCCGTTCCATTTGTTAATGGTAAAAGGAATGTACTTTCTTTGTAACCGTTCTAAAATCAAATAAGTGCCGTGCAATCCGCCCCAAACCACAAATGTCCATGCAGCTCCGTGCCACAATCCGCCCAAAAGCATCGTAACCATAAGTGCGGCGTACATTCTTGTAACACCATAGCGATTTCCACCTAAAGGAATGTACAAATAATCTTTTAACCAGGAAGATAACGTGATGTGCCATCTTTTCCAAAAGTCTGAAAATCCTAGTGATGCGTAAGGATACTTAAAGTTATCTGGAAGTATAATTCCCAGCATTAAAGCGATGCCAATGGCGCAAGTTGAGTACCCTGCAAAATCAAAAAATATTTGTCCAGAAAAAGCGAGCGTGCCTGTCCAGGCATCCCAACTATTCAATATATTGGTGGAATCGAAAATGGTATCCGAAGTCTTGGATAATAAAGTATCAGCCAATACCACTTTTTGAAACAAACCAATCGTCAACAAAAACAAACCCCAAATAAACTGATTTACAGTCGCTTTTTTTTCTTCATAGAATTGCGTGATTAAATCCCCCGCCCTTACTATGGGACCGGCAACCAATTGCGGGAAGAAGGTAACATAAAGCGCAAAATCCAAAAAAGTCCTTGCGGGCTGGTTTTTTTTATTGTACATATCTATGGTATAAGACATGGTTTGAAAAGTGTAGAATGAAATTCCCATTGGCAAAATAATATCCATTTTTAGCGGATGGTAATAGATATCTACGGAATTTACAAGCGCCGTGAAATTTTCCAGCAAAAAATTTCCATATTTGAAAAAAGCCAAAAAGCCAAGATTTACAGACATACTCAAAAGCAACCAAAGCTTTCTTATTCGTTTATTTTCTTCTTTAGCCAGTTTATTTCCTGCTGTCCAATCGACCATTGTTGAGATCCAAAGTAAAACAACCAATGGCGGATTCCATAGTCCGTAAAATACGTAACTTGCAAAAAGCAGCATTCTTTTTTTATTGGTCCAGCTGAATAGTTTTACATAATACAAAATCAAAACTACAATGAGGAATATGACGAAACTTAGGGAATTGAATAACATAATTAATTGGTTTTATAGTTGGTTAATGCTCCGTCTTTTAACATTATTTTAACCAATTCAGAAGTGAAAAATTGTGCATCATTGGCTGATAAGTGAGACCATTCCGGACATTCCAGATTTTTAAATTGCGCATAATCCTCAAAGTGGTAACTTTTTACCTGCGCTTTTTGCACCAAATCATCATAAAATTCACTTCTTGGTAATCCCAAATTCTCCCCCATTCTTAATCCTCCGCTTGAAGGACATCTCACCAAAATAACTTTACCGCCCCGGGCTTTAAATTTCTCCAAATCTTTCAAAAAGAACGTCATGGTTGCTCCTTTGTCGGGTGGCGGCGCGCCTTTTCCGAAAAACATCCAAACTTTTTTTATGGAATTGGCATATGTGGTATCGGTAACCGCAATTTCTTTCATCTTTAAATTTCTGTCTTTTGCGATTACACCAAATTCGTGAAAAGGCGGCATTGGATCAGGAACCCTTTCCCCTACTTTAATTTTGCCGATTAATTCCTTCAATTTCAAGCCGTCAATGCCTTCATCTTCGCTTAAAAAAGCAAAATTTTCCTGAAGCGGCAATGATAATGCGTGATTTAACCGCTGCGCATACGTTCTTTTATAATAATAATCTACCCGTGATTGCGGCCATTCCCAGGGTTGGGCTTTTGGAAAGGTGGTAGAAAAAAACAATCCTGGGGTTACACCAATTAATACTGTTCCCGTAAAACCTGTCTTTTCAATAATGTCATGAAAAACCGGTAAGGGCGAAGATCCCACGCAAGCGAGCTGAATTGGCCGTTTTCCAGTTTCTTTTTCCCATTCATCTAATTGAATATCGAAGAGAACTCGAGAAGAACCCATAAGCAATACATCTTCACTTGTTGCTTTTTCTGCCCTTGCGCGTTGCGTTGCCCAAAGTTCCTTATTGTCATCAATGGTTGGATAAAAGCCCTGAGTACGCCAATACATTTCCCAAGCCCCAAGGCTAATTACGCTTAATGTAAAAGCAATAATGAGTGATTGTTTTAAATACATAATGATTGATTTTGTAAGTTGGTTTTTATACAATTAAAAATTTCCTTCATTCACATCTTTTATAAATTTTATCAGGCCTGTGAAATAGGTTTTTTGGTCATCATATTGCGAACAATGACTTCCGTTGGCACAAAATAAAAATCGGCCTTGTTGCACTTCTTTAGACATCCATTGCATATGTTTTGGATCCATCGTGTCATATTTTGCGCCAATTATCAACGTTGGCACTTTGATTTTTTTTAATTGTGCTGTAACATCCCAATTTTTTAGCGATGCGTTACCTGTCATCCCAAATTCGCTATGGCCTTGCATAAAGACATAAATATTTGGGTTAAGATGTTGAAAAAGCAGGTTGATGGATTTTGGCCATTGTTCAACAGGCATTCTCAAAATATGTTCGGTATAATAATGATTCATCAACAGTTCACTATATCTTGGATTGTTAAAATCGTTATTGGCTTCCATTGCCATAATTTCCTTAAAAACGGCCGGATCCATTTGTGGACCTAAAACCTCATTGGCATATTTGGTATAAGCCGGAGCACTGGCCATCATATTTGAAATAATTAATCCTTTTAAATTATCCTGATATTTTAAGGCATATTCCATAGCTAAAATACCTCCCCAAGATTGCCCGAGTAAATAAAAATTGTCTTTGTTGAGATTTAATGCCTTGCGAACCTGCTCCACTTCTTCCACAAAATGCTCGGTTGTCCATAAAGTGGAATCGTTTGGTTTATCGCTGTAATACGAATCTAACTGATCATAGTAGATGTATTCAATTTGTTCTTTAGGAAGATATCCGTCAAAACTTTCAAATTCTTCGTGCGTTCCCCCAGGTCCGCCATGCAGCAGCAGCACGCGCATTTTTGGATTGTTGCCCACACGTTTTGTGTACACATTAAAAGTGCCTTTTGGCGTTTTAATCGGAATCATATTGATACCTCCTGTAAACTGGTCGTCGCTGTTGGAATAATCTAAATAAGATGAAGAAATGGCTGTCTTTTGTTCTTTTTCGGCACAAGAAATTAAAAGTGCAGTTGAAATCAGGAGATAGAAAATAGATTTTTTCATAAGTTTGATGATTAGAAGTGTATTTATAGTTTTTAATTTTCTATTAATTAATTGCAGCATTCAATATTGCTAAATTTTTTTGGGCAAGAATAAATCCATCGATATGTTTTTTATGTTGAATAAAATTTATAAACTGGATAAAAATGAGCGTAAGTAAAGGCAAAATTGCAATCAGTAAAAATATTTGATCCCAAGTAAAGTTTTCATTCAAAGGTCCTAAAAGTCCAGCTCCCCAAGCCCTTCCTATATTTGAAAGCGCCATAAATAATGTAAATTGTGTTGCCGCAACGATACTCCAGCACAATTGCATACAAATGGCAAACATAGCAATGCAAAGAAATGTATAACCCGCATAATAGGCCAAAATGAAAATATAGACTACCAAATCATTGTGCCACAAGGTTGGGAATAATGCAAAACTTGTAAATGTCAGTATCAGAAAAATGAGATAAACAGATGACATCCTTCTTTTTCCAAAAAAATCCACAAGTGCCCCGCCCACAAATAAACCAAGAAAACCGCCTATGATGCTGCTCGTAGAATATACTTGTGAATAAGAGGTATTTGTCCAGCCTAATTCCTGAATTGTAAAAACAGGCAGCAGTGTGTCTATCAGGCCAGACATAGTTCCAAAGAGAATTGATGCTATCCCCATTATGATGGTTGAAGGAATCGTCACCACTTTTAAAAGGCTTTTAAAAATTTGGCTCCAGCTTTCCAATTGTGAGGTTTTGGAAGCTGCAGAAATCTCACCTTTTGTCCAAGGCATTAATTTTTCACCGGGCCGTTCCCTAAAATATATTGGAACAAGCATTATTAATGCCACCGCAAAAGACAAAGAACCAACTGCTGTTGAAAATCCAATAATGTTTATTAATGAGGTGCCAACGATTAAAGACAATGCGATGCCTATGGTTTTTGAACCCCACATAATGCCGTTTGCCCTGGCTTGTTCATTTAGCGGCACAACATCTATGGCCATCCCATCCGTTGCAACATCCTGAAATGCGCCAAAAAAGCTAATCATAAATCCCACAATCATTAATCCGGATAAATTATTCAGAGGATCATTCACAAAGGCCATGCTTAAAAAACTTATAATCAAACCCATCTGCCCAAAAATTACCCAGGGCCTTTTACGCCCCATAGACAAAATGGTATAACGATCCATTAATGGCGCGATAAGTATTTTAAAACTCCAGGGAATTCCAATAACTGCCACAAAACTTCCTATTTCCATGGGTGTTTTTCCATTCATGGCCAGCCAGGCAGGAATGGCAAAAAAAGTAATGCCTTCCGGAATGCCTTGCGCAATATAAAGTGCTGAAAAATTAAGGTATCTTAACACGGTATTCTCGGTCAAAAACAAATTGCTTTTTTCCATAAATGCCTTAACTTTGTTCATATGTTCAGCTTTTTAGATGATTTATCTCTATATTTAATTTTTATGGAATATTTCAGCATTGCATTTTAATTTGACCCAACGCTATTGCTGCAATCAATTTGTTTTATCATAAATACTTGGTTAATTCATCTGATTCCTTATTCACCAAAAGCATCCGCAAGTTTTTTGGTATCCACATATTGTTGAAAAGCAATTACTTTCCCATCTTTCAGCGTCCAAAGATGTGCAACCTGAGCATCGAAAATGGCTCCGTTTTCTTTTATTTTTGCTTTGTACCGTAATGTGGCAAGTACCTGATCGTTAGACATATCGTGCAATTTTATATCTGCCAGATGGAAATATTCAAAATCAGCGCCTACCCGTGCAAAAACGCCATTCAAAACAGCCTCCGGCCCAATGTATGGATTTCCATCAGCATAGGAATTGCCTTCGGCTTCGTTCCAAACAATATTGGCATCCATACAACCGAGAACTGTAGGTATATCCCCCACTGAAAAGGCTTTGTATAAATTATCAATAACGCTTAAATTTGAAGGAGTTTCAGAATTCACAGCCATATCTTTTGCAGAAAGATTAAAAAGATAGTCCGTATCGCTATCCTTAAATATCCAATGTTTGGTTATTTTATAGCCTTGTCCGTAAACATAATCGGAGGTATTTGCTATTTTATGATCAAATGATGAATTGATAGTTTTTGCCTGATCCTGACTTATTACACTACTGGTAAAAGCAAAGAAAAACAGCATTGCGAAGAAAATTTTTATAGTTTTCATATTGGTTTATTTTGATTTTAAGGTTGGTATTTATTATTATTCTGAAGGTGCTTCTGGCATTTTTGAAGCGGCTTCAATTTCCTGAATGGCCAAAACAATTGGCGCATTGTCCCAATAGCCATATTCCCTTACAATTTTGCCATCTATAAATTGCGCTGTTAAATGAACAGGAATTTCAATCACTTTATTATTGGCCGCCAAAGTGCCTTTCCAAATACCCCAAAAGTTGACCCAGGTTTTTCCTTCATCTGTAATGGCCATTTCAAATTCCTGGCCTTCATCCACAAATCCTCTTGAAGAAAATACAGTTTCGTTATTTTGATGAAATTCTGGAATTTCACTGGCCTTCATCGGAACAGTTGTATTAAAAAATACGTTTGCGGTATCCGCATAATGGGTTACCAAAGATTCCCAGTTTTTTTCAGTATAATCCTTAATTCCCGCTTTGTAGGTTTCAATTTCGGCTGATTGTTGTGTGTAACGTTCTGGTTTTGTGTCACAAGATGTAAAAAGAACTATTGCAAGTCCAACTAAAAATAGATTTTTCATAAGTTTTGTTTTTTAATTTGGGTATGAAGTATAAAAATCATACCCGATTTTGGTTAGTGATTTATATAATTATTATTCTGCTTTATGTACTTCCAATTCAATTTCAATCATAAACTCTGGCAATGCCAATTCTTTTACGCCAAGCCATGAACCCGTTGGGAATTGTTTGGTATAGATCTCATTTCGATACGCAGAAACTTCAAGAAATTTCGGCATATTGGTGGTAAAAATATTTTCAACCACCACATCGTCAAACGTGCAACCATAATGTTTTAGCACCTTGTCCAAATCAGCATAACAGTTTTTCATCTGTTGTTCAAAATCGCCAATGGCTGCTGGATTTCCTTTATCATCCATACTCACGGCACCAGAAATCATGATGTTACTTCCAATTTTAACCGCGTGGGAATACCCATACATTTTTTCCACTTCGGGACGAAGCAGAAAATATTCAGGGGTTTCTGTTTGAACTATAGGTTCGATTGGCGTTGCTGTTTCTTTTACTTTTTGGTTACAGCCAATTGCTATGATAACGAAGAATATTGCTGCTGCTCCAATCGATAAAAATTTTTTGCTTTTCATTTTTTAATCTATTTGATGGTTATTATAATTTCGTAATTACTGTTTTATCTCTACCCTAATCAGGCGAATGGTTATTGTTTTGCTTAAATTTTCAACGGAATGCGCTGCTTCTGCATCTTTCCACATAATCATAGGAAATTGAAGCGTAGGTTTTATTTGACGTGAATCCATAATGATGTTGCCATCACTGTCATAGTCTATAAAATCCCCCGCTTCCTGAATGTAAAGAACGCTTGGCCATTTATGGTGATGAACTTCTTCTGTTTCACCAGGAGCAAGGGTAACTTCCAAAACCCTTACTTTATCATTTTCCATTAAAATTTTGTGGTTATCGGGCGCTGCAATAACGGCATCCAAATTTGCCTGCCAATAATCCGGATCATCCAAATGTGGATCGGCGCTTCCATAAGCAAATGTTTGCGTGGCCAATTTTTCTTTTTCCTGGCTGAAAACTGCGCCTACGAAAACAAGCATAAATAGCAATATGAGTTGTTTATTAAATTTTTTCACGACGTTAATTATTGATTTAGACACCTGCGATTGCATTTTCAAAAAACTTAATCATATAATTTTTTTAAGTTTTTAACGTACTTTCTTTATGAGCGTGGCCATATATTTATATTTCATGTTACGTGTTGTTAATCCTTCCTCAATTTTTTTGATCTGGGCTTCAGACAATTCCGGTCCAACAATATTTCCTCCATTAAAGAGCTGATTATAATCTTTGTACATATCTGTTGTTATGTGTGTTGCATAAACATCACTTCCTGTCGGTAACATATACCGCATTAAACCCCAATTTCCTCTGATTCCTGCATCGACCTCTTTTTGGGCCATTGGCTGAAAAACTTCAGTTTCAAATTTTTCATAATTTTCAAAATTAGCATCCGTTACTTTCATTAAATTTATTCCCGCAATGGTTCCTATCGGCATCTCAAATTTGTCCTTTGTTGCCGCTATTTGTTCAAGAAAAATACGCACGGCCAAATCCCTTGATTTTGCGGAGTTGTTAAATTTGTTGTTAAGTTCTGCCTCGGGCATATTTGGATACGCAGCTTTTAAAGCTGACTCAAAATTCGCTTTACCACTCATCATTTTTACAGGATCGTTATAAAGCGTAACGGTTAAATATTGGTATCCCTGATTTTCCCCGCCTGGTTGTAGGCTCCATAAATCCCACCCTAAAATATCTCGGTTTTTAGTTCTTTGTTCATGAATCTTTTCCCAAAAAGATTCCGTTTCCATATAGGCTTGTTCCTGCTCATTGTCAACTTTCATGAACTCAAATACCAAATAAAGTTTGTCCTGTGCAATAACAATATTGCCTAAAAACATTAATGCGATTAACATCAGTAATTTTTTCATAATTTGTAATTTAAATGGTTAGTGATCATTAATATATTTAATTAAATTGACAAAGAATCTCAAGAAGATTGAAATGAAATCCCTGCTTTTCCATATATTTTTTTAATTAACCTGTCCATTCCTAAAATTAAGAATGGACAGGAAGTTAAGTTTGATTATTCTTTGGTTTCCATAATAGTTTCCGGCGGTGCAGTTTCATTAAGTTGCTGCAATGCCAAAACGATTGATGAAATATCCCAATAGCCAACTTCTTTGACTATTTTTCCGTCAATAAATTGAGCGGTTATATGAGCGGGAATTTCGTACAATTGGTTATTTGCTTTTAGTCTTCCCTGCCACAATCCCCAAAAGTTAACCCAGATTTCTCCTTTATCCGTAACAACCATTTCATATTCAGATTCTTCTGGTACATATCTCCATGACGAGAAAATAGCGGCGTCTTGTTTATTTTGGGAGACTAACTGCGCCACAGTTTGCGCATTTTTTTCAGTTACATTGTTTAAAATTTTTGCAGTATCTGAATAATGTGTGGCAAAAGATTCCCAATTACCCATCTCATAATCCTTTATTACTTTTTTGTAGGTTTCTATCTCCGGTGAATTTTGGGTGTACCGCACTTCATTTTTACAAGCTGAAAATGAAGTAATTACCAGCAATATGCCTATAATTTTTTTCATCTGTTTTTGAATTTTTAAATCCGGGCATGACCATATCAAATCACACCCGAATTTGGCTTAGTTAGTAGCTAATAGTTGATTATTTGTAATGAGTTAGTTGCTTAATTCTTCATTCAAAGAATACAAATAAGCCCAGGAATTTTCAAGAGAAGCTCTAAATTTGGCTCTCGTCTCATCAGTTTTTTTCTTTCCGTGTTTGTTTTCATAAATTTTCCAAACGCCATCTCTTGTAATGTCCATATCTGCATAGCCTTTGAAAGGTGTTGAAACCATATAATCAGGAGAATCAGGTCCGCCACCAGCAAATGAATACCAAGTTCCTCTTATTGAACCTTCAGCCGATTTTATTGCAGATGATGTTTCTTTAATAACATCATTGAAAACGGTGCCGTTTTCAACCCTAAAGAAGCTAACCCATACGAGTTTTGTGCCTTCGGAAGGTGTTGCTTTGCTAACTTCTGGCATAGTGCGTGCAATGTTATAATTCACTTTTTCAACATGAGGCATAATAAAATCAAGTACTTTCATACGGCATTCTTTTCCGGCGGCATCTTCTTTGTCCATGTCTGCCCAATTGTCCATCATACCTGTTAAAACATACATAATTCCTTCTCCCTGCACGCGTCTCCAAACATTAAATTTGTCGGTGCCTTTGTTTTCCAAATAGCATTCTTTCCACATTTTTACCCCAGCAATAAACTGTGATTCGTGGCCAGATTTTACAGTAATTTCACTCATGTTTAATAGTTTGCTTCCATCATTTTGGGAAAATGCAAACATTGGAATAAGAACGGCAAGCAATAATAATTTTTTCATAATTTAAATTGTTTAATTAGTTAGATGTTCCAAAACTAGGCTGTTAACTTCAGAAAAAAATGCACAATTATTGCAAAAACATGGACTTTTATGGCATAAGGAATTGTTTAAACAAAGAAAATTACGATTTGGAAATTAACGTTAGATTTTTGCTATGATAAACGGGAAGCGATGTGTTTTCTGTAGGCAGATGGACTGCATCCAAATTGGTTTTTAAAAGCTCTTGAAAAATAAGTTTGATCGTTAAATCCTGTCTGAAAGCATATATCAGCCAAGGTTCCAACATTTTTTTTGATTAAATCTGCTGCGCGTTGCAATCGAATATTACGGATTAATTGGCCTGGAGCCTGATCAATAAGCGCTTGAAGTTTACGGTGTAACTGAGATGGGCTTAAACACATTTTATCAGCAAGTTGCTCTACACTAAAACTAGAATTCTCTATATTGTCTTTTATGTACTGAATTGCTTTTTCCAAAAATTGTTGATCAACAGATGCCAGCGGAATTTCATCAGAAGCAACCACAAATTTATTTTGATATTTTTTAAGAAATTGTTCTCTTTGTTGAATAAGATTGTTTAAAATTAGTTGAAGTTCTTTTACACTAAACGGTTTTGTCAAATAAGCTTCAATTCCGGTTTCTAATCCCGCAAGCCGATCTTCATGTGCGGCTTTACCCGTTAAAAGAATAATAGGAATATGACTTGTTTTTTCCTCATTTCTTAATAGATTCACCAGGGAAATTCCATCAAGTTTTGGCATCATCACATCGGTAATAATCACATCCGGAATTGTTTTTTTTGCTTGTTCAAAGCCTTCTTCACCATCAGAAGCTTCAATAACTTTATAGGTTGGTTGCAAAAGTTTTTTGACAAAAGTTCGGATTGCCAAATTGTCTTCAACCAATAAAATGATTTTTTTATCGAAGTTTATATCAGGTATTTGCAGCTTCTTATTTTGATGAGTATTTATTGTTGAAGGATTTTGATTTATTATTTCAATCTCAGTTTCATTACTAATGTCAGAAACATCGCCAATTGGCAGTTCTATTGAAAATGTTGTTCCTTTTTGTCCGGTTAATTCTTCATTTCTAAATGCCATTACGTTTCCATGATGAAATTCAACCAATTCTTTCACCAAAGCCAGTCCAATCCCCGTTCCTTCAAACAAACGGGTGTCCGAATTGTCGGCCTGATAAAATCGGTCAAAAATGTTTGGAATGGCCTCTTTTTCAATCCCATTTCCGTTATCACAAATGCAAATGGATAGAAACTCTTTATTTTTTCTTTGGATTGTCAAGCTAATTTCTCCATTTTCTGGCGTAAATTTCAACGCATTTGACACAATATTCATGATAATCTTTTCCATCTTTTCATCATCAAAAACTACTTGAATATCTGTTTCATCAGAAACGAAATTCAGGGAAATGTTTCTTTTTTCCGCATAAGATTCCAAAGAAAAAAATAAATTTTTGAGGTATAATACTATATTCTGCTGTGAAAGCATCAAAGACATCTTTCCGTTTTCCAATTTGGATATGTACAGCAATTCATTGATCAGTTTTAAAAGTTTTTTTGCATTTTGATCAATCCCCAGCACTTGTTTTTTTATATTATTTGAAGGTAATATTTCAGTTAAATTTTCGGCATAACCGCTGATCAATGTTAAAGGCGTTCTAAATTCGTGGGAAATATTGGTAAAAAAGCGCGATTTTAACTGATCTAAAACTTTCAATGTATTGTATTCCTTTTGTTCAATTTCAAGTTCATTTTTCAGCTTAATCCTTTTCATTTCATATTTTCTGATCTCATAAAAAAGCAACAGAAAAAGCAAAATATAAGTAGTTACCGCCCACCAGGTAGCTGACCAATGTGATAAAACCTTAAAGGGAATTGAAATTCCTTCTTCATTCCATAACCCGTCATTATTGCTTCCTTTAACTTTTAAAGTGTAATTTCCAGAAGGCAAATGGGTAAACGTCGCGGTTCTTGAATTGTTTATATAAATCCAGTTTTCATTATAATTCTCAAGTTTATAAGCATATTTATTTTTACCAGGTGATGAAAAATCAAGCGCTGCAAATTCAAATATAATAATTTCATCACGTGGCTCAAAAATCATATTTTCGTTTGGATTAAAAGGAATCTCTTTAATTTCAGCTATTTCATTCTTTTTTTTGCTTTGGCTGTAAACTTTTAAACCGGTAATGCCCATTAAAGGTTGAAACGGATTGTCGTTTATTTGATCAGGAAAGAAATAATTTAACCCGTTTATTCCACCAAAAAACAATTCTCCTTTTGAACCCATAAAAGCGGCACCCGTATTAAACTCATTGCTTTGCAAGCCATCTTCCACATCATAATTTCTGAATTTTTTTGTTTTTAAGTTATATTTTGAAATTCCTTTATTGGTGCTCATCCATAAATTATCCCGGGAATCTGATAAAATTCCATAAATTACGTTGTTCGGCAATCCTTCTTCATGGGTGAAATGGGTGAACGATTGTTTATTGATATCAAATAAATTTAATCCGCCGGAAGTTCCAATCCATAAAAATCCTTCAGGCTTCAAAGGGTCCGGAAATAAGTCATTTACCAAATTGTTGCTTAAGCTGTTGGGTATTTCAGGATTGTTTTGATAACCATAAAAAATCTCCTTGTTTTTATCAAAAACCAGCAATCCGTTTTTGGCTCCCAACCACAATTGGTTTTTATTATCTTCATAAATAACACAGCGTTTTGTGCCACTATATATCGGATTGTTATGGAGCTTATAATGTTTGAAAATTCCTTTTTCCCTATCCGTCATTTTACTCAGATAGTTTTCTGTAGCAACCCAAAGTATGCCATTTTTGTCTTCAAATATGGAAATTATGATTCTCAGCGGTAAGCCATCCGGGTCGTTGGGATCATATTTCAATTGTTTCGATGTTTCTGTTTTCGGATTGTAAATAAACAAACCTTCCGTTGAGGCAAACCACAATTTGCCATCTGTGGATTTAATCATTGACCAAACGTTTGTATTACCAAACGCGTTTAAATTTCTTGAGCTTGTTTCAAAACTTTTAAGTTCACCGGTTTTTCGGTCCCAACGATAAAGCACTTCTGCGCTAATCCAAACATAGCGGTCATTTTCTTCCATCACAGATCGAATACTGAAACCAGTTACCCTTGAACCAGATTTTATTTTTCGTTTTAAAAACCCAAACCTATTGGCTTTTGGATCATAATAATCGATTCCCATTCCGCTTGTTCCTATCCACAAAATATTTGTGCGGTCAAAAAACAAACTAGAAATTCCGTTAAAACTAATTGATTCAGGTTTTAAAGGATCGTTTTTTACGGATGAATATTTTAATGTTTTTGTGTTAAAACGCATCAGTTCCCCAGGTGTCGCCAACCACAATTCACCTTGCTTGTCTTGTGCAATATCATTAATTTCTCCCCATCCATATCTAAAAATGCTCAAATGATGCGGAAATACCTTGAAAGAATTATTAACGGTATTAAATTTAACCAGTCCGCTTCGCGTGCCAAGCCATAAATGGAAATTGTCTGCTTTATCTATGGCAGAAATAGAAAAGTCGGTATCGCTTCCCAGTGCGTCCGGGTGTTTTACATCAAAATAGAAAGAAGAAATTGAAGCGGTTTTGGGATCCATCCGGTTCAAACCTTTGTCGGTGCCAACCCATATAATTCCTCTATCATCAATAAATATTTTTTTTATAATGTTGCTGAGGAGTTGCTGTTTTCCTGAACTGTCGTTACGGTACTGTTTTATTTTAGCCAGTTCATGCTGCGCATTCAAAAAAGGGATTCTATAAAGGCCGTTGCCCAATGTCCCTAACCATATATCTCCGGTATTATCCTGGGCTATCGTATTAATTACATCAGAATTTTTATTTTTCGACTGGCTTATGGGAAGCGAAACTCTTTGAAATGTTTGAGAAGCAGTATTGTAAATATTCAGGATACCATTTTCGGTACCAACCCACAATTTTCCGTCGCGGTCGGTAAACAATTCCGTAATATAATTGGATGAAATGGAATTTTGATTATTTGGTTCGTTTTGATATACCGTAAATTGATAGCCATCGTATTTGTTTAGGCCGTCTTTGGTGCCAAACCACATAAAACCTTCCAGATCCTGGGCTATTGATAAAACAAGATTTTGCGACAAACCATTGTTGTCGTTCAGGTGTTTAAAGCGGATATCCTGTGCAATTATTTGTAGCGGAAATAATAGCCACAGCAGTAAAAATATAGCGAATTTTTTAATTCTTTGATTCATCTTTCCTGTTTAAAATTAACAGATTTGTATTTCTATGAATCGATTTGAGGCCGTAATTATAAATTAAATTACATCATTCATTATTAATTAAAAAACGGTTTTAATAAACGAATACTAAAATATAAAGTGTTTGCAAAAAGGGATTAAACTTTATATAAAAACTCGTATTTAACACCGAAATCAACCAAATATATTAAATTTAATGATATGTTTTACACAAATGCTATTTTATGAATTTTAAAAAAATAAGTTTTAAAGTTTATTTTGTATGACCGCAACAAATTAAGTAACGCTATTCTAACTAAGAATAACCTTTGAATTTATGTGCCTTTTTGTGCCTAAAAAACTATTTTTTTACACATC
The DNA here is from genome assembly GCA_032251275.1 of Lutibacter sp. GTDB lineage: Bacteria > Bacteroidota > Bacteroidia > Flavobacteriales > Flavobacteriaceae > Lutibacter. The sequence goes on along the minus strand of JAVVEF010000003.1, from coordinate 14,366 downwards.
TTTAAGCTAAATTTGCTTATAAATCAGTATCATTGCATATGCTACATAAAACATTATATACGGCTTTATTTATACTCTCACTTCAGGGTTTTTCTCAGGAAATTAAAGATACGGATACCCTTAAACAGCGTTCAATATTGGTGACATTAAGAGGTCAGATTATTGATAATGCCAGTAAACTGCCTTTATCTGGCGCACATTTATTTAATCTAAACTCAGTTATTGGAACAATTTCCAATGAAGACGGAATGTTTGGACTTGCAACAACCGCAAATGATACCATTTATGTTTCTTACGTGGGTTACCAATCCATCAAATTAAAAATCACCAATGATTTGCTAAAAGGAAACGAGTTGGTTATTGAATTGTATGAAAGAACCGAAAAATTGGATGAAATTGTGGTGAACTCTCATAAACTTATCGGTGTTTTGGAAATTGACGCCAAAAATGTCCCTAAAGATAAATATTCACGTATTCACATTAACGGTGTTCCCCAAACTTATGAAGTTGGCACCAGACGGCGAAAAGAGTTTAATTCTCCAATTGATGCGTTATTTAGGCCAATTGATTTTGTATACAATATGTTCGGGGAAAATCCGAATCAGTTGAGAAAGCTGAAGAAACTTAAAGACGATGACACGCTTCGTAATATGCTGGATACCAGCGACAGGGAATTGCTGATGGAATATTTAGGGATGACTGCCGAAGAATTAAACGAATTGTTAAACGAATGCAACTATTCCGATTATTTCATTAAATCTGCCAGTGATTTACAACTAATCGAAGCCGTTTTGCTTTGCTACGAAAATCATAAAGCCATTAAAAAAGGTAGCACGATTAAAGAAAAGTAAAAAAATTAAAGTTTAAAATAAAAAACAACTACACGATTAAACAGTTAAACATATAACAAATAAACAGTTTTTACTTCGCAATCAATTCATCCAATAAATTTCTGATTTTTTTGCTGTTCCAATCTGCCGACCCAGTTTTTGAAATTAGAATATTCCCCTCTTTATCAATTAAATAGGATGCCGGAATGCTGTTTGTCTTTGTAAAACTGTTTGGTGGCGCGCTCACCGAATTGTATACCGGCAAATTATAGCTGTTTTTAGTAAAAAATCCTTCAACGATAGGCCAATCTTCATTGGTTACAAAAACAAAAGCAACTTTATCCTTATAATCGTCATATAATTTTTGAATCATGGGCATTTCTGCACGGCATGGCGGACACCAGGTTGCCCAAAAATTTACAAAAATAACTTTATTCTCCAATTCTTTAAAATTGATACTTTCAGCATTTAATCCTTTTAAATCCCATTCGTAAGAACTTAGTTTTTCGCTCTTTTCCACTTCTGTAACTGTCGGCGCAAAAGCAATCTGACGCATAAACCATTCTCTTGAAGGCGGATATAACAATACCCCAATGGCAATGACAAAAACGATGTTTGAAATGGATTTTTTATTTAGTTTGAAATTCATAATTTTCTATTTTGTGTTTAGTAGGAATACTTGCAATTACCTTACAGTACAACAAAAAAACCTTTGAAATTCAAAGGTTTTTTTAATATTCATAAATGCCTTATATAGCTTTTACTTATTTAGTTTTCCCAATATTTCAGCGACTTTTTCACCAATTTTAGCAGGAGATTCCACCACGTGAATTCCGTTTTCTCTTAAAATTTCCATTTTAGCTTGAGCGGTATCATCTTTCCCACCAACAATAGCACCTGCGTGTCCCATTGTTCTTCCTTTTGGCGCAGTTTGTCCTGCAATAAAACCAACTACCGGTTTTTTATTTCCGGTTGATTTTACCCAACGTGCAGCTTCTGCTTCTAACTGACCTCCTATTTCACCAATCATTACAATAAGTTCAGTTTCAGGATCGTTCATTAACAATTCAACCGCTTCTTTAGTGGTGGTTCCAATAATTGGATCTCCTCCAATTCCAATGGCTGTTGTAATTCCATAACCTTTTTTCACCACTTGATCAGCAGCTTCATAAGTTAAGGTTCCCGATTTGGAAACAATGCCCACATTGCCTTTTTTGAAAATAAAACCTGGCATAATACCGACTTTTGCTTCGCCTGGGGTAATTACGCCCGGACAATTAGGTCCAACCAATCTGCAATCTTTATTATCAATATAAGCTTTCACTTTTACCATATCGGCAACAGGAATTCCTTCTGTAATACAAATAATAACTTTAATGCCTGCGGCAGCGGCTTCCATAATGGCATCAGCAGCAAATGCCGGTGGCACAAATATGATTGAAGTATCGGCTTTCACCTGATCTACTGCATCTTGTACGGTATTAAAAACTGGTTTGTCTAAATGTACTGTCCCTCCTTTACCCGGAGTTACGCCACCAACAACATTGGTTCCGTATTCTATCATTTGGGTAGCATGAAAAGTACCTTCGCTTCCTGTAAATCCTTGTACAATTATTTTTGAATCTTTATTGACTAAAACGCTCATTTAAGTTTATTTTTGAATTAAAGTATTTATCGTGTTACAAAAGTAATTTTTTCTAAGTTTAGGATGGGTGTATTTATTACTTTTTTTGATTTTTTATCATTTGTTTTATTTCGGCCATTTCTTTCAATTTCTTTCTTGATTCCTCTACCGGTGTTCCGAAATATGAGACGCCTCCTTTTAACGATTTTGTAACACCTGTTTGTCCGAGAACCACAGCGCCTTCACCTATGGTAATGCCGCTATTTGTGCCCACTTGTCCCCATAGAGTGACATTGTTTTCGATAATAACACAACCTGCAATTCCTGTTTGTGAAGCAATTAAGCAATTTTCTCCAATAACGGTATCGTGGCCAACCTGAACTTGGTTGTCTATTTTTGATCCTTTTTTAATGGTTGTATTGGCAGAAACACCTCTGTCGATTGTGCAAAGCGCACCTATATCAACATTGTCTTCAATTAATACGCTTCCGCCGGAAATTAATTTATCATAACCGGATGGTCTTTTTTTATAATAAAAAGCATCGGCTCCCAAAACAGTTCCTGCGTGAATGGTGACATTGTTTCCCAAAACACAATTGTCGTAAATGGTCACATTCGGATGGATCAGGCAATTGTCGCCAATTTTAACGTTATTTCCTATAAAAACATTTGGTTGAATTACCGTATTTTCTCCAATGATGGCGGATGCAGAAATTGATGAATTGACTGCCTTAAACGGATTAAAATATTTGGTGAGTTTGTTAAAATCAGCAAAAGGATCTTCTGAAATCAGCAATGCTTTTCCTTCCGGACATTCAACTTCTTTGTTGATTAAAATGATAGTTGCTTTTGAATGCAGCGCTTTGTCGTAATATTTAGGATGGTCCACAAATACGATATCACCTTCTTCAACAACGTGAATTTCATTAAAACCTAAAATTGGATAATCAGCAGGTCCCACAAAATTAGCCTGAATTATATCCGCAATTTCTTTCAATTTATATTTACGGGGAAATTTCATAAATCTATTCTTTAACGCGTTCTAAATAAGCTCCTTTTGCGGTATCAACTTTAATTTTATCGCCTTCATTTATAAACAAAGGAACATTAATGATAGCACCAGTTTCAACAGTTGCAGGTTTTGTTGCATTTGTCGCTGTATTTCCTTTTACGCCTTGCTCTGTGTGGGTTACTTCTAAAACAACACTCATTGGCATATCAACAGACAATGGTAAATTGTCTTCGGTATTGATAATAATGGTTACAATTTCGCCTTCTTTTAACAAGTCCGGAGCATCCAACACGTCTTTTTGCAAGGTAATTTGGTTATAATCTTCTGTATTCATAAAATGAAATGAATCACCTTCAGGATACAAAAATTGGAATTTTTGGGTCTCCACCCTAATGTCTTCAATTTTTCTTCCGGCAGGAAACGTGTTGTCCAAAACCTTACCTGAAGACAAACTTTTTAATTTTGTTCGCACAAAAGCCGGACCTTTTCCTGGTTTTACGTGTAAAAATTCAATTACTTTAAAAATATCATTATTGTATCTAATACACAATCCGTTTCTAATATCCGATGTTGTTGCCATTTATTTTATTTCGTTTAATTATTTAACTGAGCTATTTAAATGATCTCATAATGAGTGTTTTAACTTTATTTCTTTTACTGTTAAATTAATATTTACCTTTTCTTAATTTTTTTAATTTCCGACAGTAATTCCCCCTTCGGGGGTTAGGGGGTCTAACTTCCTGTATACCCTTTCATAATACCTCGTTGTGAGTTTTTAATGAAAAGTATAATTTGATCTCTTTCTTTGGTTGCTTCCATTTCTGCTTCAATTTTCTCCAAAGCTTGAGTGGTGTTGTAATTTTTTTGATATAAGATTCTGTAAATATCCTGAATTTCCCTTATTTTTTCGGTTGTAAATCCCCTTCTCCTTAATCCTATAGAATTAATGCCAATATACGATAAAGGCTCTTTACCCGCCTTTGAAAATGGAGGAACATCTTTTCGAACCAAAGAACCACCTGAAACCATAGAATGTTCTCCAATATGTATGAACTGGTGTACCGCAACCAAACCGCTTAAAATAGCATAATCACCAATCGTTACGTGTCCGGCGATAATAGATCCATTTGCCAAAATACAGTTGTTCCCGATGATGCAATCATGCGCCACATGTGTTGTTGCCATAATTAAACAATTGTCACCTATTTTTGTATGTCCAAGTGCTTTTGTGCCCCTATTTACGGTAACACATTCCCTGATGGTGGTATTGTCACCGATAATGGCCAATGAATCCTCACCATCAAATTTTAAATCCTGCGGAATTGCGGAAATAACGGCTCCCGGAAAAATTCTGCAATTTTTACCGATTCTGGCACCTTCCATAATGGTAACATTAGAGCCGATCCAAGTTCCGGAGCCAATAATGACATTGTTGTGAATGGTGGTAAAAGGCTCAACAACAACATTGGTTGCAATTTTTGCCTGCGGATGAATATATGCTAAAGGTTGATTCATTACTCTTTATTCTTTTGGTTTTCTGGCAATTTGCGCCATTAATACTGCCTCTACCACAAGTTTACCGTTTGCATAACCGTAAGCCTGCATATGGCAGATTCCTCTTCTTATAGGTGAAATTAATTCGGCACTAAAGATTAAAGTATCTCCCGGCAAAACTTTTTGTTTAAATTTCACATTGTCCATTTTCATAAAATAAGTTAAATAGTTTTCCGGATCAGGAACAGTGCTTAAAACCAAAACGCCGCCGCATTGCGCCATCGCTTCAACTTGTAAAACGCCTGGCATTACAGGCGCTCCGGGAAAATGTCCAACAAAAAAAGATTCGTTCATGGTGACATTTTTCATTCCAACCACGTGTCTGTCAGATAGTTCCAAAATCCTGTCTATCAATAAAAAAGGAGGTCTGTGAGGAAGAATACTCATAATTTTATGAATATCCATTAAAGGTGGCTGATTTAAATCATATTTCGGAACACAATTACGTTTTTCTAATTTAATGATTTTTTGAAGTTTTTTTGCAAAAACGGTATTTACCAAATGTCCCGGTTTATTTGCGATTACCTTTCCTCTAATTCTGCAGCCAACCAAGGCCAGGTCACCAATTACATCCAATAATTTATGTCGGGCCGCTTCATTTGCCCAACGCAATGTAAGATTGTCCAATATGCCGTTTGGCTTAACCGTAAGCGTTTCTTTATTGAAGGCTTTTTTAAGTTTCGACATTGTTTCATCAGATATTTCTTTATCAACATAAACAATGGCATTGTTTAAATCGCCTCCTTTAATTAAGTTATTATCCAATAAAGTTTCCAATTCATGAAGAAAACTAAAAGTTCTGGCATTCGCAATCTCGGTTTTAAACTCAGAAAGCGAGTTCATTGTGGCATTTTGGGTTCCCAAAACTTTGGTGCCAAAATCTACCATCGCCGTTATTTGATAATTTTCGCAAGGCATTAAAATAATTTCACTGCCGGATTCTTCATCTCTGTATGAAATGATTTCCTTAACAATAAATTCATCCCTTTCGGCATCTTGTTCCTGAATCTCCGCTTTTTCAAGGGCTTCCACAAAATGTTTGGATGATCCATCCATAATTGGAGGTTCGGGAGCGTTTATTTCAATAATAATATTGTCAATGTCTAAAGCAACAACAGCTGCCAAAACATGTTCTGAAGTATTTACAAAAACACCCTTTTTTTCAAGATTTGTACCCCTTTGCGTATTAATGACATATTCTGCACTTGCTTCAATTATGGGTTCTCCTTCTAAATCCTTTCTCACAAAAACATAGCCATGATTTATGGGTGCAGGCTTAAAAGTTAAGGTAACTTTATTGCCAGTATGCAATCCAACACCCGAAAGTGTTACTTCATTTTTGATTGTTTTCTGTTTATTCCTCATTTTTTCTCTTTTAAAGCTTTAATATCTTTTTCTAACGCATTTATAGTTGCAACCAATTCAGGTAATTTTTTAAAATAAACATACGATTTATTAAAATCAGAATAGCCTATTGCAGGTGATCCTTGTATTATTTCATCATCTTTTACATTTCTTCCTACGCCTGCCTGCGCTTGAATTTTGACATTATTTCCAATAACAATATGCCCAACAATACCAACTTGTCCGCCAATCATACAGTTTTCTCCAATTTTTGTTGATCCCGCGATGCCAGTTTGGGCTGCAATAACGGTGTTTTCGCCAATTTCAACATTGTGAGCAATCTGAATTTGGTTGTCCAATTTAACGCCTTTTCTTATAATTGTTGATCCTAATGTTGCTCTGTCTATGGTTGTTGCAGCGCCAATATCTACATTATCTTCAATTATAACATTTCCAATTTGTGGTATTTTACTAAAAATTCCATCCGCACTTGGTACAAAGCCAAATCCGTCTGAACCCAAAATAACGCCGGCATGCAAGGTACAGTTGGCGCCAATTATTGTGTCGTAATAAATTTTAGAACCCGCATGAATAATGGCATTATCCCCTATTTTTACGTTATCTCCAATATAAACATTGGGATAAATTCTTGCATTATCGCCAATTTTAACGTTGGCGCTAATATAGGAAAATGCGCCTAAATATAAATTTGCGCCAATTATGGCCGATTCATTGACAAAAGATGGCGTTTCTATTCCTGATTTCTCCGACTTAGCATTGGCATAAAACTCTAACAAGGTAGAAAAAGCCTGATAAGCATCTTCAACTTTTATCAGCGTTGTTTCAATTTCTTTTTCGGGCACAAAGTCTTTATTCACAATCACTATGGAAGCTTTTGTTGAATAAATATAAGGTGTGTATTTTGGATTTGACAGAAATGTCAGAGATCCATCTTCCCCCTCTTCTATTTTGGAAAGGCTAAATACTTCGATATTTCTATCTCCGAAGATTTCTCCATCTAAAATTTCCGCTATTTGAATTGCTGTAAATTTCATGTTATGCAAAAGTAAAAAAAAAGTTCAACTCTACCTATTTCTTCGGATAACAGATATAATACTTATAAACGGGATTTGACAATGCCTGAATATTTAAATGGTCAGAAGCCTCAGTAACATCTTTTAAGCTTCCGTTTTTATAAATTATTTGAATGTTATTTTTTGTTGAATCGTAGGCCTGATTGCAAATTTCTCCGTGATACACGAAATAATCCAGTTCAGCATCACTATAATCGAATTTTTTCTTTACCCTTTGTTTTATGTCCAAAACTTGATTTTCTGTAAACGGCTCATTTTGAAGTATCACTTTTGGCAAACACCTGTCTATTAGGCTTTTGGATAATTTTGAAAGGACTTTGTCATCAAAAGAAATCCATTCTTTTATGGCGGCCAAAATATCAGCATCATCCAATTTTGAAAATGTTTTTAGGTTTTCAGCCGTAAAATTGTGTTCACAGATAGCATCTTTTAAAAATATGGACAATGTTTTTGTTGCCGGTAATTCTATGCCTGATAAAGAAAGTTCTTTCGCCCGTTTTAAAATTTTTTCTAATAATTTTTCTGCCACAAGCGCTGTTTTATGCAAATAAACCTGCCAATACATAATTCTGCGCGCAACTATAAAACTCTCCACGCTATAAATTCCCTTTTCTTCCACCACCAAATTGTCGTTATTTACATCGAGCATGGTAATTAATCGTTCCGAATTTATGGTTCCTTCCGCAACTCCGGTATAAAAACTGTCCCGTTTTAAATAATCCAATCTGTCCATATCCAACTGACTGGAAATCAGCTGATGTAAAAATTTACGGTGATAATTTCCTTTAAATATTTCAATCGCCAATGAAAGTTGTCTTTTAAATTCATCATTTAAAGCTTCCATAAATAATAAGGAGATTTTTTCGTGCGAAATTCCTTTTATAAATTGCCCTTCCAATGCGTGTGAAAATGGTCCGTGGCCAATATCATGCAACAAAATTGCAATATAAACCGCTGTTGCTTCTTCTTCGGAAATTTGAACGCCTTTAAATTTTAAAATTCTTACGGCCTTTTGCATCAAATGCACGCTTCCTATAGCGTGGTGAAATCGCGTATGATGCGCGCCGGGATAAACCAAATGCGACAATCCCATTTGAGAAATTCTCCGCAATCTTTGAAAATACGGATGTTCAATCAAATTATAAATTAAAATATTCGGAATCGTAATAAATCCGTAAATTGGGTCGTTTAATATTTTTAGTTTGTTCGTTTTTTTCTCGTTCAAAATAGTAATTTTTAATAATGATTAATGCAAAGATAACAATATGGGTAATATAAACATTTTATGGGTTGATGATGAAATAGATCTTTTGAAGCCGCACATTCTATTTTTAGAGAAAAAGGGATACTCCGTTTCTTCGTCGAATAATGGTGCCGACGCCATTGATATGTGTGAAGAAAACAATTACGATATTGTTTTTTTAGACGAACATATGCCTGGTTTAAGCGGATTGGAAACGTTGAGCCAGATAAAAAGTAAACGTCCGAATTTGCCAATTGTGATGATTACCAAGAGCGAAGAGGAATATATTATGGAAGAAGCCATTGGTAATAAAATTGCCGATTATTTGATAAAACCTGTAAATCCGAATCAAATATTGCTGAGTTTAAAGAAAAACTTAGACCATTCTCGTTTGATTTCTGAAAAAACCACCTCAAATTATCAGCAGGAATTTAGAAAAATAGCGATGGATTTGGCGATGGTAAATTCTTATGAAGAATGGATTGACATTTATCAAAAACTGGTTTATTGGGAATTGGAGCTTGAAAACATTAGTGATACCGGTATGATTGAAATATTGGAAAGTCAAAAACAAGAAGCCAATTCGCTGTTTTTTAAGTTTATAAAGAAAAATTATAAAGACTGGATTCAGGATGAAGATGCGCCCATTATGTCGCATACATTGTTCGAAAAAGTGATTCTTCCGGAAATTAATACATCAAAAGGAACTTTACTGGTGGTCATCGATAATTTGCGCTTAGACCAGTTTAAAATCATAGAAAAAACAATCACCAATTATTACAAAAAACAGGATGAAATTGCTTTTTACAGCATTTTACCAACAGCCACCCAATATGCCCGAAATGCTATTTTTTCGGGATTAATGCCTTTAGAAATGGAACAACAATTTCCCGAATATTGGAAAAATGATATTGAAGAAGGAGGAAAAAATTTATATGAAGAAGAATTTTTAGGAGCGCAATTAAAACGGCTTAAGCAAAATATTAAATGGGCGTTTTACAAAATAACCAATTTGAAAGCAGGCAAACAATTGGTTGAAAATTTCAATGCTATCAAAGAAAATAATTTAACAGTTATTGTGTATAATTTTGTTGATATGCTTTCGCATTCAAAAACTGAAATGGAAGTTATTAAAGAATTGGCCAGTGATGACAAGGCATACAGATCATTGACAAACAGCTGGTTTCTTAATTCACCATTGTTGGAAATCATACAAAAAGCCCAAAATTTAGGGTTAAAACTAATTGTCACAACAGATCACGGAACCATTAATTCCAAGGTGCCATCAAAAGTGATTGGCGATAAAAACATAAGTTCCAATTTGCGCTATAAAACAGGACGAAGCTTGTCTTTTGAAGAAAAGGATGTTTATGCCGTTAAAGATCCCAAAGAAATTTTACTGCCTTCAATCTCCATAAACAGCGGATTTATTTTTGCCAAAGAAGACCTGTTTTTCGCCTACCCCAACAATTACAACCATTTTGTGAATTATTTTAAAAACACCTATCAGCATGGCGGAATTTCTTTAGAGGAAATGATTATTCCTTGTGCTATATTTGTGCCTAAAGCCCCCTAACCCCCTAAGGGTGAATTAATATTGGAATGAAATAAGTAGGGACAGTCCAAGACCTGTCCGTTCTAAAGATTGAAAAATTTTAAGAATAAAATTATTAAACAATTAAATAGTATTGTGAATGATTAAAAATTATGCATTAGAAGAATTACCGGAGATTGCGAAAGAAGTCATAAAATCGGCAAAAAACAAGCTGTTGCTTTTTTATGGTGAAATGGGCGTTGGAAAAACAACCTTAATTAAGGAAATAGTAAAGCAATTGGGCAGTCTGGACAATGTAAGCTCCCCTACTTTTTCTTTGGTGAATGAATACCATACTATCAATAACGAAAAAGTATATCATTTTGATTTTTATAGGATTAACAATGAAAACGAGGTTTTAGACATTGGAATTGAAGAATATTTTTACAGTGATTGCTGGTGTTTGATAGAATGGCCTGAAAAAGTAAAAAATTTAGTACCTTTAAACTCGGTAATGATAACAATAACGGCAAACAATAATCAATTACGAACTATAGAACTTAGAAATAATGGGTAAAAAAATTTCTTCACCTTTCAGTCAGCATGAGTTAATACCTCAATCAGAAACTTTAGAGATCACAAGAAGAAAAAGTGAACTTATTATCGGCATTCCTAAAGAAACACATTATCAGGAAAAAAGAGTTTGCCTAACACCCGATGCCGTTGCCGCACTTACAGCCCATGGACATAAATTTGTGATTGAAACCGGTGCCGGAGAAGGATCAAACTATTCCGACAAGGAATATTCTGAAGCCGGCGCAAAAATATCCTACGATGTTAAAGAGGCATTTGGTTGCCAAATGATTTTAAAAGTTGAACCACCTTCTTTGGATGAAATTAAATTAATTAATCCGCAAAGCATCCTTTTTTCTGCATTACAATTAAAAACCCAATCAAAAAAATATTTTGAGGCATTGGCAAGTAAACGTATCACTGCAATTGCTTTTGATTTTATACGAAATGATCAGGGTGAATTTTCCATAGTGAAATCGCTTAGTGAAATTGCAGGAACGGCTTCCATATTAATTGCCAGCGAAATAATGAGTAACAATGACCATGATGGACATGGTTTATTATTAGGCAATATTGGCGGTGTGCCGCCAACCGAAGTTGTAATTTTGGGTGCGGGTACCGTTAGCGAATTCGCCGTTCGTTCCGCAATTGGTTTAGGTGCCAGCGTAAAAGTATTCGACAATTCTATTACCAAATTGAGAAACCTGCAATACCGTTTGAGCCATCCCATTTACACATCAACCATACAGCCAAAAACATTGCTCAAAGCTTTAATGCGCTGTGATGTGGCCATTGGAGCCGTTAGAGGGAAATTACATTCCCCTATTCTGGTTACTGAAGAAATGGTCATGAAAATGAAAAATGGTGCCGTAATTATTGATGTTAGTATTGATTGCGGTGGCTGTTTTGAAACTTCGGAATTAACCACCCACAAAAAACCAACTTTTCAAAAACATGGGGTAATCCATTATTGTGTTCCCAATATTCCTTCCCGTTATTCTAGAACTGCCTCAGTTTCAATAAGTAATAATTTTACACCTTATTTAATGAACATTGCCGAAGAAGGCGGATTTGAAAATGCTGCCCGATTTGACAAGAGTTTGCAAAAAGGAATGTATTTTTACCACGGAATTTTAACAAACAAAACTGTGGCCGACTGGTTTGGTTTGCCGTTTAGAGATATCAATTTATTGTTCTTATAATATGACTTTTAAACAACGCTTACCCTATTTCTTAGTAGGCTTAACTCTGGGAATTATTGCCGTTTTTTTTGTTTTTGATAAAAAAGAGACTACTTTCGATTATGGTCCCAATGCACGTGTTTTAAAAAACATTAGCATCAAAAAACATATTTATTCTGAAGTTGTTAATGCTGAAATAATTTCAAAACAAATTGATACAGCCCAAATTTCCAAGATTTTGAAAAAAGGAAATGTCGATATTTGGAACAAAATTAAAATGGACACCTGTATTCAATATACTATAAAAGGGCGAAGAGATCTAAAAAATATGACGCTTACGGTTAAAAATTGCGATTCAACGGCTTTTATCGAAAAAATTACGATTGAGTAGCTATTTTTGAATAATAGTTTTCTTTAATTTTTTTGATGCTTTTGATGGATTTTTCCATCCATTCCAGATATTTTTCATCTTTTTCAAGGGTAGTTAGGGCCCAGTTTACCTCAGATTTTTTTAATTTTTCGGTCAGGTTTTGAAGAATAATGGCAGCGGCTACAGAGATATTCAGACTTTCGGTAAAACCAACCATCGGTATTTTTAAAAATCCATCAGCATTGTCCATCACATCTTTTGAAAGCCCGGCCTTCTCTACCCCAAAAAAGAAAGCGGCTTTTTCGGTAATGTCAAAATCTTGCAATAAACAAGAATCATTATGCGGTGTTGTCGCAATTATTTTATACCCTTTTGAGCGTAAGTTCGCAATGCAATCCAGCGTATTGTTGTTGTCCTTTTCTTTATATACTGAGAAATCCAACCATTTTTGTGCGCCTTTGGCAATATGGTTGGATGCATAAAATTTATATTTTGTTTCTATAATATGAACATCCTGAACGCCAAAAACATCGCAACTTCGCACTACTGCACTTGCATTTTGCGGCATAAAAATATCCTCAATAGCAACGGTAAAATGCTTGGTTCGATCTTCCAAAACTTTTTTAAATAAATTCCGCCTTTTATCCGATACAAATTGTTCCAAATATTCAATAAATTTATAATCTGCCATCTAATTTGAGTGTTTTTTCAAAGATAAAATTTTACTTTTGATTAACTTAACGATATGAAGAAAATAGTTGTTTTAACGGGTGCCGGAATGAGTGCCGAAAGCGGCATCAATACCTTTAGAGATGCCAACGGTTTGTGGGAAGGCCACGACATTATGGAAGTGGCTTCTCCGCTTGGCTGGCAAAAAGACAAAGAAAAAGTATTGGATTTTTACAACAAACGCAGGGCACAATTGCTTACCGTTTTTCCTAATGAAGCGCACAAAGCCTTGGTGGCTTTAGAAAAAAAATATCTGGTAACCATTATCACGCAAAATGTTGACGATTTGCATGAACGGGCAGGAAGTTCGCAAGTTTTGCATTTGCACGGCGAATTGTTAAAAGTTAGAAGCACCAAAAATCTAAACTTAATTTATGATTGGAAAAAAGCATTGAATTTGGGAGATTTTTGCGAAGAAAATTCACAGTTGCGACCTCATATTGTTTGGTTCGGGGAAAATGTGCCAAAGTTTGACAAAGCGCTGGAAATTACCTCAGAAGCCGATATTTTAATTGTAATTGGAACTTCCATGCAAGTGTATCCGGCAGCGCAATTAATCAATTATGCAAAACCTGAAATTCCGATTTATTTTATTGACCCAAAACCGGCTATTCAACAAAATCAGTATAAAAATTTAACTGTTTTGGCCGAAAAAGCTTCAGTTGGCGTTGTAAAAGTTGTTAACCTATTAATTGGTTAATTGCTTCAAACAATTCTCCTTTAGAAATTTGGCTTCCCATTTCAATGAGTTCAAACAATTCTTGATTTCGATTTTTTGCATATTTTTTTTCAGCCCTAAAATATTCAAAATCTTCACTTAACGGATTTTTTAAAAACCATTGAAAATCGGCTGCTTTTAAAAAATTTTTCTCGTTATTTTTTAATTTGATGTAAATTCTGATGATGACATCAGATTTCCATTTAAAAAGATTGATATGATTTTCTGAAATATGTTCTAAATATTCCGTTTTTGTCAAAACATCTTCCCAAACAATATCACTAAAAATATTTAATTCTTCTTCAACCATCGAAGGATTTTCAATTTTTATTTTTTGCCATTCTTTTACATCAATTTGTTGCGTTGCCAAGAATTCAGCAAATTCATTGTGCAATGCTGAAAATTGTTCTTTTGTTAATTGTTGGTACTTCATAAAAAATAAGCATAAAAAAAACCGCCCAAATTGGGCGGTTCAAAGATATTAAATTTATAGTTTAGAATGAATAACGCAATCCAAACTGCATTTGCCATCTCGACAATAAACTTGCATCATACACAAA
>JAVVEF010000002.1:0-53848 GCA_032251275.1 Lutibacter sp. | reverse complement strand
AGGAAAAAAATATGTTTATACTCAATGCAAGTGAGCCTAAGGAATTGGCCAATTATTTACAAAATCAGGGTTGGCTCGGTGTTAGGGAAACTGTTGTTTCATTGTCGAAACCGGGCGAAGGCAATATGAATTATGTGTTGCGGGTGGATACGGGCAATCGCACTTTTATTGTGAAACAGTCGCGCGGGTATGTTGAAAAATATCCGCAAGTGCCTGCCCCGGCTAAACGCGTGCTTACCGAGGGCGCCTTTTACCAAAAAATTTCCAAGGAAAAAATGGTTCAAAATTATATGCCAAAAATTATTGGTTTGGATGCGGAAAATAATGTAATTGCGCTGGAAGATTTGGGAGAAGCCAATGATTTTACTATTTTATATGATTTAAGGCATCAGCTAAAATCGGAAGAACTTTTTGCATTATTGAATTATTTGAACGCGTTGCATTTTAAGTTTCAAAAATTGGTTGTTGATGATGAATTGGCGAATTTGGAATTACGAAAACTTAACCACGAACATATTTTTTTGTATCCTTTTATGGAAGAGAATGGTTTCGATTTGAATACCATACAAGATGGATTGCAGGAATTGGCATTGCCGTATAAAAAAGATGCCGAGCTGAAAGAGAAAATTGAAATTTTGGGATTGAAATATTTATCTAAAGGCAACTATCTTTTGCATGGCGATTATTATCCGGGAAGTTGGCTGAAAACCGAAAACGGCATTAAAATTATTGATCCCGAATTTTGTTTTTACGGTTCCCGTGAATTTGATTTGGGCGTTTTGTTGGCGCATTTATTTTTGACGCAACAAGATGAAACACTGTTAGGCCTGATTAAAAAAAGATATCTTTATTACAGTGAACTCGATTTAACCGTTTTGAATGGTTTTATTGGCGCTGAAATTATGAGAAGGTTGATAGGCTTGGCACAATTGCCTTTGAAAATGGATTTGAAAACAAAAGAAAAATTGTTGCAGTTTGCGCATGCTTTAATTACAAAATAACGTTTTGCGCTAAAAAGGAAACCATTGTAAAAATATTGATCCAAATTGATTTTTATTTTGGCAACGAGCGTTAAGGATAGAGCGGCATGTTTGAGCACTTTTTTGCGGATTTTTTGCCGCGAAAAATGCGAGTAGCGATAGCCTGACCCAAAGGGGAACGCCCAAAATATTGTAGATTAAAGTTCAACCATTACCTAAACACAAAATAAATGAAACTTAAATTATTCCTTTTTACGCTATTGTTTGCTTTTCAAATGCAAGCGCAAACCAAAGTTTGGTTCGATACAGACATTATGATTGGAATGCCCGACAAAGAGGCGCGCGAAGTTGATGACGGCATTACGCTGATTATGGCGCTTAAGCAGCCACAAATTAAAATTGTGGGTATCAGTAATATCACTTATGTGGATTATGGCTATGATGTGATTCATAAAATATTGAATTGGCACAACAAAGGCGAAGCTATTCCGGTTTACAAAGGTTCGCCGTTGGCCAATGATTTAGGCACTGAAAATGACGGAACACGCGCGTTGTATGAAGCGTTGAAAAAGGAAAAACTGACTATTTTAGCGCTCGGTCCAATGACGAATGTGGCGACTTTGGTAAAAAATCATCCAGATATTATTCCGCAAATAGAACGTATTGTGATTTGCGCCGCGCGTACGCCCGATTTGCCTTTTAATCCGGGAAACGGGAAATTAAATGTGTTCGATTACAATTATGAGTTTGATACCGCCTCTATGGATGTATTGTTAAATTCTGTGATTCCGTTGGAATTTGCGGGTTATGAACCGAGTTCTTATACGCACATCGGCAACATTGATTTGGCGAGTTTGGACTTAACAAACGAAGCCGATAAGTGGCTTTTTGATGTTGTGCAGCCTTGGATGGAGCTGAACGAGCGCTATTTTGGGGTTCGCGGTTTTATTCCTTTTGACTGTTCACCGCTGGGCATTGTTACGCATCCCGAATATTTTACGTATTATGAAAATATTCCCATAAAAGTAATCTATAAAAAGAATGATGCTTTGGAAATTCAGCCGCATTTGCCTTTTAAGAATTTTTTGGAGGTATCCTATGAATTTAAAACAGCCAAAAAAGTTAAATATGCCAGGCAAGCCTTGCAGGGTTTTGAGGAGAAAATTTTGGAATCATTAAGTGCGGCAAGATAGCCGCACTTTTTTATTGAAATTTAACTGGCGCAACAACTTAATTTTGAAACGTCTTTTCCGAAAGTAATCGCTGCTAATTTTATGCCTTCTCCCAATGTTAAATACGGATAAAAACTTTCCGCCAACTCTTTGATGGTGATGTTGTACTTAATGGCCATACTCAATTGCTGTATGAGTTCTCCGCCTTCCGGGGCAACTATTCTTGCGCCAATTAACTTGTCGGTTTCGGTGTTGCGAATGAGTTTGATAAAACCTCTTGTGTCATTTGCTGCAATGGCTCTCGGCACGTCTTTTAGTTCTAATTTGGAAACTTCAAAAGGAATACCTTTTGCTTCTGCCTGTGCTTCGTCCAAGCCTGCGCCTGCCACTTGTGGGTCGGTGAAAACCACCCAAGGCAACGAGGAATAGTCCGCTTTATTTTCTGTTCCAGAAAAAGCATTTTCCACTGCAATTTTACCTTCAAGGGCTGCCGTATAAACAAAAGCCGGAGTATTTGTAGCATCACCCACGGCATAAATGTTGGACAAATTGGTTTCCATTTTTTCATTGACCAAAATATGCCCTGTTTTGTTCAATTTTAAACCAATGTTTTCTAATCCCAATTGGCTTGTGTTTGGCTTTGTTCCTGTAGCAATCACTAATTTTTCAGCTTCAAAAATTTGCTCCGTTCCATTTTGGGAGACAGCAACTTTTGTGCTTCCATTTTCTTCAAAAACTTTTTGGAAATGGAGACCGGTATGCACTTCCATACCTTCCAAACGCAATTGTTTAATCAACTCCTCAGAAACATCAGCAGTCAGATGTGACAACACCTGTTTGGAACGTTGCAGCAAAGTAACTTTTGTTCCTAAACGTTGGTAAGCCTGAGCAATTTCCAAAGCAATATAGCCTCCGCCAAGTACGATTAAGGATTTATGTTGCTGCTCTAAATTAAAGAGGGATATATTAGTTAAATAGGCTATATCGGCCATACCTTCAATATTAGGGATGCTAGTGGCAGCACCGGTTGCAATGATAAATTTTATGGCGGTGTATTTGTTCCTGCCGTCAACAATGATGGTTTTGTTGTCTATAAATGTTGCCCAGCCTTTAAGCATAGTCAAGTATTTAAAATCACTTACCACATCCATATATTTTTTTTGCTGAAGGGTGGCAACCAATTTTTTCTTGTCTTTGATAATTTGTGTAAAATCAATATCAACACCTTTAGGTTTTACGCCAGAAAAGTTGGAATGTTTGGCGTGATAAGCTGTTTCTCCTGCACGAATTAAGTTTTTTGATGGCACACAACCTACATTTACGCAAGTTCCGCCAAAATCCAATCCGCCGTTTATCATTAATGTGGACAGTCCTAAACTTTCGGCTTTTATGGCGGTAGAAAAGGCAGCCGAACCACCGCCAATTATGATTAAATCAAAATGGTTTCCGTTTGAAACTTTATTTTCATTTTCGATAACAGTCTTAACTTTATAGTTTTTTGTTTCGTTGATGGTATTAACAATTTCTTCTTTGCTTGTCTTGGAAGGGTCAAAAGAACATTCGCAGGTGGCTTTTGGATAGCTCACATTGGCTTCTTTTATACCTTCGTTTTTGTAAAGTAGTTTTTCGATGCCTGTGGCACAATGGTCGCAGGTCATTCCTGATATTTCTAGTTTTATTGTTGTTGATTTCATTTTGGTGTTTTATTAAATGCTTAATTATTTGGAGACAATTAGTTGCAGCCGTTTGGACCACAAACGTGTCCAAGTTCACCGTGAGCAGGACTTTTTGTTGTTTCTATTCCAGAAACTTTGTAACCTGTCTCATCAATCGCTTTTGAGATAGTAGCTTTGTCCGTTTTAGAATTGTCAAATTTCACAATTGCATTTCCTTCCACATTATTTGCCGTAACGCTTACAATTCCGGGCAATTTGTTCACCGCGTGTTTTACGTGTTCTTCGCAGCTGGCGCAAGTCATTCCGCTTACATTAAATTTTACTTCTTGTGTGTTGTTTGAAGAAACAACAACAACTTTATCAGCTTTCGGATAAAAAATTTGTCCGTAATAAGGGAAAGCCATCATAATAAATGCAAATACGGTTACAATTCCCAAAAATGTTTTAGTCTGCATAAAAGGTTTCTTTTCATCTTCTTCACAGGCACATTGAATTTCTTTGGCAGTACGCGGTTTCAATTTTTGATACCAGGCAAATGCTAAGACAAAAACAGTTATGCCCAATAAATATGGCCTAAAAGGTTCCATCCATGAAAATGCGGAAGCTGCGCCTGAAATTCCGGAGATTAGTGCAATTACTGGCGTAATACAGCAAAGGGATGCCGCAACGGCCGCAAGGATACCTGCTCCTGCTAGTTTTCCTGATTTTGATTGTGTGTTCATACGAGTTCTTTTTTTGATTGATTGTTAATAATGATTTTGAAAAAAGGTTGCAGCAATTGCAGTTGTTCCTCCTTTAACGAATAAAAAATTGTTTGTCCGGAACGTCTGGCTTCTATCACGCCACCATCTTTCATTTTTCTTAGATGCTGGGAAACGGCAGGAATGCTCATCCCTAAAATATCGGAAAGGTCGCAGGGGCACAACTCATTTTCTTCTTCAAGCAAAAACATAATTTTTAATCGGACTTCATTTCCTGCCAATGCCAATAAACTGCTCAAATTTTCAAAGGCTTTGACATTGTTATTTATTTTTTGTTTACATAAGTTTATTTGGTCTTTATCAGCCAAAATTCTAATGCAAGTTTGATTGTCGTCCATTTTTTTAGGTTTAATTTTAGTAACTAAGCAAAGATATATAAATTTATTATTTAAGCAAATTCTTAAATACAATTTATTAAAATTTTAACATTTGTAATAATTTTAATTTTTAAAATATTATAAATCAGTTATAGAAATTATTTTTAATGATTTCCATATTTATAAGGAAAGAAAACCATCAATAGGAATTAATCAATATTTCTATTGAAATTTTGATAACATCTTTTTTTCTGATTTTGATTTTGTTCGTTTGGCTTAAGCATTACATTTCAAAAATAAGATTTATAACCTTGCCTTTCCGTAAAATATCCATCATTACAGGTTGTCCTTTTTGTAGATTGCTTACTTGTGTTTTAATAGAGTTAAAGTTATGGGGGGAATCGCAGCTTGTGCCCAGCACATTTAAGATAATGTCCCCGCCCAGAAATATTTCATCGCCCAGATAGTTAAATTTTAAATAACCGCCTTCCAAGCCCATTTTTGATGCCAGGGAATTGTCGGTAACGCGTTGTACCAACATTCCCGAATTTTGTGGAAGGTTAAGAATTTCCGCAAGCCTTTTATCCAAAAAATAGCCTTCAAAACCTGTCCATAAGGAACTGGTTTCAAACAGCATTTTTTTTGCGGGTGTTATGGCCACCGCAAATCCGATGCCTTCAAATCCGCCGCTTTGCGATAAAATAAAACTCACAATACCAATTACTTCTCCTTTTAAATTAAACATTGGCCCCCCTGAAGTGCCATGATTTATGGCGGCGTCCGTTTGAAAAAATTCTGTCATTTGGCCTCGAGCCAACATACTTTTATTTAATTTTCCGCTGATATGCCCGGTTGAAAATGAATATTCAAAACCCAATGGCGCACCAATAATAAATATTTGTTCGCCGATTTTTGTGTTTTCTGAATTCCCTATTTTTGACGGAATAACACCTTTTGGGATGTATTCCAATTTTAATAACGCAACGTCTATTGAAGGAATGGAAGAAACAATTTGTGCCGCAATCACTTCGCCGCTTTGAAATTTAACTTTTATGGCAATGGCATTATGCACCACATGGGAAGCCGTAAAAATATGGCCCAGCGAATCAATTAAAACACCAGAACCAAGTCCGCCCGTTTTTGTGACTCCGCCGTTTTTTATCTCATAATCATCAACCTGAATGGTGACAACAGATTTTACGGCATTTTCATATAATTTTGAAAAATCCTGCGCAAAAGTTTGTGTGGAAATTGTGGCGGACATAAACAATAATACAGCTATTTTTTTCATATTATTTCAGTTTTAGCATCGGTTGAAGTATTCAAAAATCAGCAGTTTTATTAAATCGTATTGGTTAAAAACAAATTCAATATGCTTTTGATTCTTTGCTTTAGAAAACTATTTATTTTTTAATATAGACGTTTAAGCTTCTTAGTCCTGACTTATTTGCGTTGTAACAGTATTTTTTTCATCATCTTTATATAGGTGATGTTTGTCTAAAATATTGATGATAGTTGCAGGATTCATATATCTTTCGTTATTTTCCGCACCCATTAAATTAATGGCACCGAGCCAATTGTTTCTTTTGAGGTTTTCCCTGACTTGAATGCTCCAATCCAACAATTGATAGCCCAAGCCGTGATTGATGCAATTTAAATCGGTATTAAACTCAAATTTATCTATCTTTTTTTTGGAGAAAACTTCATTTGTCGCTACGGTAAACATTTCACCAAAACCTTTATTTAGATAATCTGAAACGTGAGATAACTCATGTCCCAAAACACCAATTTGGGCATTGTAGCCGATATTTTTTAACACAATGGCATCAAGATAATTGGTGCTTTTTTTACTGATGGTGATTACATAAGTTCTTTTTTTTGCGGAGCGAAACATGCTTAAAAAAGTTGGACGTGTCGCCAAAGGCGTTGTCCTGTTTTTCAATTTGAAATCAATTTTGGTGTCCTTAAGTTCTGGAAAATAAGAAAGCGCAATTAATATTTGATTTTCGAATGCTTGAGGTATTGTTTTATGCTTGCCGAAATTGCTTTTTAAAATCAATAATTGTTCATTGGTGAGGCTGTCTTTATGGAAATTTTTTATAATTTTTTGGGCGTTTAAACCTGTTGAAAAAAAGATTATAAGTGAAAAATAAACGCCAGTTTTGAATAGATTAAGCATATTTTATTATACTATTTTTTTAATTATACCATTTCTCAATTACTTTCAGGGCTGGTTTTTCTTGCGGCGTGTAATCTATCATTTTACGTTTTTTATGGTAATCATCGGCATACCATTTCCACGCAAAACCACCTTTATACCACGGTTTTTCAGAAATAGACTGAAACAGGGCCTCGAATGCATTTGCTTGGCCTAGATTATTTTCTGTTGAATTTGCTTCTGTCCAAGGTTCGTCCGCGCAATAATTTGAATTGCGATAGCCAAACTCTGTAAAAAGGATATTTTTTCCGGTTTTCTTTTGGGTTTCTTCAATTTTAAACAGGTGTTTTTCCCAGCCCAATTTCATTTCTTCTATAGAAGGCGTTTCACTTTTTGACAAAGGAAAATAAGCGTCAATGCCAATATAATCCATTTCATTCCAAAACGGAACTTCATCAAAATCATCCCAATTTGCAGCATAAGTCAGTTTTCCTGAATAGATTTTTTTAATGTTTTGAATGAGTTTTGTCCAATATTGTGGTCTTTTGGCAATGGAATTTCCCAATTCAGTTCCAATGCATAAAAGTTCAACATTTTGATTTTGGGCAATTTCGGCAAAATGCAAAAGGTATTTTTCGTAATCGTTTTCCCAAATTATCCATTCCTTATCGGTTCCAAAATCTAAATGTCCGGTATAAGTTCCGTGGTTGATCCAAAGGTGGGGTTTTAGCATCACCTTAAAATTGGCATTGTGAGATTGCTGGATGCTTGCGATAACGCCTTCCGTTTTTTCGCCTGCCCACTGTTGGTCATTATTGAACGAAACTCCCGCTTTTTCCTTGTTTACAAAGGCATAAGGCATAATTGAAATGGCGTTGACGTGGCTGTTTTTTAATTCCAAAAATGTATTTTCGCGAACTTCCTTTACGGGAGCCACCAAGTTCATCCCTTTAAATTCAAGCATATTAGTATTATTGGGAATTTCAGCTGCACCAACTTTATTTCCTATGAAAAAATTGTATGATAGTGCCATTAAAATAAGTATTAAAATAAAGATATATTTTTTTGTGTGCTCCATTTCTAATTGGTGTAATTATCCAAATGCGTTTCCCAATTGTAGGTATTGTAAACCAATTTGTACTTGGTCAGATCCGATTCAAATACTTCTGAAATCATTTTTTTTATGCCTTTTGCACCGCCAAAATCCCCTCTGTACCAATGCAATAATCTTGAAGTGTTGATGGTTTTAGATTGATTGTTTATGGTTGTTTCAGAAATTAAAAATGAAAACTTGGCTTCATTTAATTGTTTGTCGATGTTTTTTAGGGTATAAAAGGCGATGGGCGGACAACTTTTTGCACCGCAATTTAGGGCAAAATGAATGCGGAAATCTGTTTTTTCAACGGCTAAATTCCGAGTCAATATAGAAATAAAAGGATCAGGAAAATACCCGAAACTCCATTTCCAAGTGTATTTTCTTAAAATTCCGTGTTCAATATCATCCAAACTAAACCGAGTTTGCGCAATAATAATTTCTTTTTTGCCGAAAAGGCCTTTCCGCTTCCCTTTATATTTTGCAATTAAGAGCTGGAAATAGGCATTGTATATGTTAATCCAAAAGCAGTTTTTGGCGTCATCGGTTTTTAGCTCGTTTTGTAATTGCATAATTGATACGTTTTTTAAAACCATCTCTTCCAAATTGGTATCGACCTTCGTTTTTACGTGAAGCAACAATTCTTCTGAAAGTTGTGATAAACTTTTTACGGTTGCCATAATTGTCATTTTTATTTGTTTGAATGATGTTGCCTTTTTATAGATAAAATGACTTTCTTCAATATTGTTTAAATTGTAAACGTGCAACTGTTTAGTCTCTCAATCGAATAAATCCTGACAATAAATTTTACGTATTTGGTTGTTTTTTGAACCTGTTATTTAGCAAAAAAACCAATAAGAAAAATATCTTATTGGTTTTAACAATACTATTGGGGTTAAAATTATTTTTTCCAAGCACGCCCTGCAAACGCGGCATCCAAATCAGGATTTGTGTTGTGATTTGAATAATTACTGATTGTTTTTACCGCGATACCCGCAATAATTCCCAAAACATGGCTTTCTGTATAGCCTTGAGCCAAAAATTCATCAATTTCAGCTTGTGAAACATTCCCTCGATTTGCGGTAAGTGAGCGCGTCAGTTTTGACAGTACCGCAAATTTTGCATCCGGAATTTGTTTTCCGTCACGGATTGCGTCAGTTACATCTGTAGGTACTTTCGACATTTTATCGGCGATAAAACTGTGTGCGGCCATACAATATTCGCAATTGTTTTCATAAGCTACGGAAAGAAAAACCACTTCCTGTTCAGCTGAATTAAAGCCTGAATTTGCCCTAAAACTATTATAAGCGTATATGTAGGTATCCAATAATGCTGGATTATTTCCCATTTTTAAGTACATATTGGGTACAAATCCCAATGCTTTTTGTGCTGTATCAAAAATTCCTTGGGATATTTCTGAAACTTTATTGTTTTCTAATTTTAAGTATGCCATTTTTTTAGATTTTATAATTAATTAACTTTATTGTTATTTAACGGTACAAAGTTACACCAAATTAGTAGGTTTTGCTTTTGTAATCAGTTCAACTATTTGCCTAATTGGGCCAAACGAAATGAAGATGGCGCACACCCAAATTTGTCGTGAAAAAGGGTAGAAAAGTTAGCCAGTCCATTAAATCCACAGTCGAAAGCGATGTCTGTAATTCGTTCTTCTGACACCAAAAGCAACTCGGCCGCCTTATCCAGTTTTTTGTTTCTGAGATAGTTAGCCGGACTGTCGTTATAATTTTTTTTGAATTCCCTTTTAAATGATGACAGACTTAAATTGGCAAGTTCAGCCAATTCCTGGGTTGTGATTTGCACATATAAATTGTTTTCTATAACTTGTTTAAAGGTGAAACTGGTTGGTGAAAAAAGCTGGGATAAAATTTGTTGAATGACAGGTGCATTTTTGGTTTGGCACAACAAAAGAATGATTTCTTTTAATTTTAACACCAAAATATCTTCATTTATAAGCGTAGGATTGTCGAAATAAAAAAGCAGGCTTTCAATGTATTTTTGAATCAGAAAATCGTTGTTAATGATACTTAAATCGATATTTTCAGCTATAATTTTTGGTTGTTGGAAAATTTTTGGCAAATCTGCATCATAAATTTTTTTCAATATTTCGGGATGAAAATGAACCACTATAATTTGATGGTTTTTTGATTCTTTGCTGTTTTTTATTTGGCTAAAATAATTGCCGCATTTTAATAAAACGGCTTCGTTTGCAGGAACAGCAATACTTTGATTTTCTGTTTTATAATTAATTTGTCCCTCTACCATATAAAGAAAACACGCTTCATTGGGCATTGGATTTGGAATTTTAAAAGGAGCTTCAATAATTACTTCTTCAAAAATTATTTTTCCAAAAAGTTCGTAACGTTTTTGTGAGCGTATCATTTTTAGCGGTTTATTTTATTTTTAAAGTTACTGAATTTTAATTTATTGCACTATCAGACCACTTTTTGGATTTTAAAAATGTGTTGCTTTCAAAAATTATCATCAGAAAAACTAAGCCATATTCAATGCCAATGAGCCAAAAGTTTTCTTTAAATTCAATATTTTCATATGCGCCATAACTTAAAATAACGGTTAAACTCCATAAAACAGGAAACTTAAATTTTGTGAAAACGCCAATTAAAACCAAGTTGGTAATGTACCACGGATGCACTGTTGTGGAAGTAAAAAAATAGACGCTTAAAACGAGCAAAAAACTTTGAAATAAACGAAGCGTGGTGTTGTTTTTTCCGAAGAAAGATTTGTAAATTATAAACAAAACCACTAAAACAGGAATGATTTTTCCAGTAGTTTGAATAATATTATAACCCGTTATCCAAAATCCAATTTCACGAATAATATAGTAAATGCTGGCATTAAACTCGAAATTGATAAACCACAACCCGATTGTTTCGCCATAATTTTGAATTAGTTCAGCGGATAAAAAAGGCAAAAAGAACAAAAAGTTTACACCGATTACAATTCCGTAAAAACCAAAGCTTCTTTTGAAACCCAATTTTTGAAAAAACAACGGCAATAACAACAGCGGCAGCAGTTTTACGGAAATGGACAAGGCCAAAACCAAAGCAGCCATTTTCCATTTGTTTTGCTGCAATAAATATAGACTCCAAACAAAAAAGAAAAGCATTACGCCTTCAAAATGTAAGTTTCCCGTAAGTTCAATAAGCACCAACGGATTTAATAAAAACCAAAAAATACGGTGTTTTTCCAACCCTAATTTATCCAGTAATTTACTTCCGAAGTAAAGCATTCCAAAATCGGCAGCAATGATTATTATTCGTAAAATAACAACTGCGCCCAAAATGGAATGATTGCTTAAAAAACCTGCAATAACAAAAAATAACTGGTTGACGGGCGGATAATTGGAAAAATGGGTTGCGCTTAAATTGCCCATTCCGTCAATTAATTCCCGAGCTTGCGGCAAAGAAAAATTGGCATTTAAAATTAAGTCTTTCGGCAAATGCAAATAGGGATTCAACCCTTCCAAAATTAACCTTCCATCCCAAATAAACCGAAAATAATCTTGTGATAAATTTGGCAAAGCCATCAGGAAAGTCAGTCGGAACAGGAGGGAGACACTAATAAGAAAAGCAAAATTTTCCTTTTGTAATTTGATGATTTGGTAGGCCAAAAGAAACAAAAAACCAAAAGAAACCACCAAAGAAATAAATTCGGTTCGTTCCAGTCCATAGCCAATATAGCTGTAAACCAAAAAACTTATAATGATGAAAAAGTAAGATTTCGCTCTATTTGAAAGGTCTAAACTCATTTTGCATCAGCAATTGATTTAACGAACACAAAACCAAAACCGGTAAAAAGCATCAAATGAAATGGCAATAAACCATAATCATTAAAGTGATAACCTGAATAAATTCCGAATAAAAAATACAACGCCAGCAACCCTTCAACAATGACGTTTTTCGGAATTTTATGCGATATATAAACATTTTGTTTCCACTTGTCTTTCAAACTTTCAATGTTGAATTTTGGCGTTCGCACAAACTCACTTTTTTTGCCCCAAAGTCCTTCTAAAACGGCAATGGTGTTGTGGAATGAAAATCCCATCGCAATGGTATAAAATATAAAAAATAAGCCAATATACTTCAAGAAATTTTTAAATCCGCCACCTTGAACATTTTTAAAAGTGAACCAATAACAACTAAAGAATAGGAGTGAAGTAATCACAAAAAATATTAGGATGTCAAAGAAAACAGCCAAATGCGCATAACTGTTTTTGATGAATAAAATAGGGACGCTTAGCACTGCCATCACAAAAATGAACAAGAACATAGAGCTGTTGAGTAAATGTAAAATACCGTGAAATTTTGTTTTGAGCGGAATTGTATTTGAGGTTATCACCCTCCAATTCATTTTTTTGAAATTTTCCGCCCCGCCTTTGTTCCAACGAAATTGCTGTGAACGAGCGGCACTTATAATTACTGGCAATTCGGCGGGCGTGACCACATTTACCAAATACTTAAATTTCCAATTTTTTAGTTGTGCCCTGTAACTCAAATCCAAATCTTCCGTAAGCGTGTCGCTTTCCCAATTTCCGGCATCAATAATGCAATCCTTTCGCCAAACTCCGGCTGTTCCGTTGAAATTTATAAAATGCGATTGCGAATTTCTTCCAACTTGTTCCAAGGTAAAATGTGCATCCAACGCAAAGGCCTGAATTTTTGTCAGTATGGAGTAGTTTCTGTTTAAATGTCCCCAACGCGTTTGCACAACGCCAATAGATTTGTCTTTAAAATAAGGGATTGTTTGCAATAGCCACTCTTTTTGCGGCACAAAATCTGCATCAAAAATGGCGATGAATTCTCCTTTTGCAATGACCAAACCTTCTTTTAGAGCACCAGCTTTAAACCCAATTCTGTTTTTTCTGGTGATGTGTTTGATGTCTAATCCCGATTGCGACAAGTTGTCGATTATTTTTTTTGTTTCTGTAACGTTGTCGTCTGTACTGTCATCCAACACCTGAATTTCCAGTTTTTCTTTTGGATAATATAGGTTTGCAATTGTTGTAAGTAAACGTTCAACCACATATTTTTCATTATAAATAGGCAGTTGAATAGTGACAAACGGAATTTCATCCGGAATTGAAAAATTAAATTTTTCTGAGGAGTCAATTTGTTTTTTGCTTCTCAGGTAATTAATCAGCAAGTTTAATTGCGCCAATCCGTAGAAAAAAATCAACAAAATTGCCAAGCTATATAAAAAGAGAATGAGGTAAGAAAGTACTAACATATTATTTAAAAGCATATTTAAAAATCCACCCAATTATTTTAATTCCCGCCATAACGGTTCCTTTTACTGTTCCGGAAACCTTTGAAACACCGATTCGGGTTTTGTAATGCACCGGAATTTCAACGTAAGACATTTTTTGTTTCAACACTTTAAGCTGCATTTCCACAGTCCAGCCATAAGTCTTGTCCTGCATGTCAAGTGCCAATAACTTGTTGTATTTTATGGCCCTGAACGGACCTAAATCGGTGAATTTTGCATTAAAAAACAATTTCATCAAGAAGGTTGCCAACCAGTTTCCGAACACTTGTTGCGGCGTCATCGAATTTTTCTCCCGAAACCCTGAAACTCTTGCGCCAATTATAAAATCGGTATTATCTTTTAGGATTGGTTCAATTAAATGGGTTAATTCTTCAGGATAATCGGAATAATCGCCATCCAAAAAAACGATGATATCAGGTTTTGTATTTTGGGCGGAAATATATTCCAATCCTTTTAAACACGCGTATCCATACCCTTTTCTGTTTTCAGAAAGTACCGTGGCGCCTGCGTTTTTGGCAACTTCAATCGTTTTGTCGGTTGAATTGTTGCTGATGACTATAATTTCTGAAACTATTTCAGGAATTTCCCGAACCACAAATCCGATTGATGCTTCCTCGTTATAGGCAGGGATGATTACTTTAATATTTGTCATTTAAACTTTTTATAACTATTTTTTGTTTATTAAATCCATCAAATTCACGTCATTTCCCAACAAAATTTCGTTCGAATTTATTCTTCCTTCCTCATGGCCATTTTCTAATTTTAAAACGCCTCTCGGACAAACAGCGGAACAAATTCCACAGCCAACGCAAGAAGATCGAACGATGTTTTCGCCTTTTTGGGCATAACTACGAACATCAATGCCCATTTCGCAATAGGTTGTGCAATTTCCGCAGGAAATACACTGTCCGCCATTGGTGGTTATTCTGAATTTCGAAAACAGTCGTTGCTGCAATCCCAGAATTGCGGCCATCGGACAACCGAAACGGCACCAAACGCGATTTCCCAATAATGGATAAAATCCAACTCCTATAACGCCGCTAAAAGCAGCGCCAATGGCAAAACCATACCAGGCACGTAATTTATAACTGTCGAAGAACACAATGTTTTGGTTACCCGAAAAGTAATTTATGGCGATTGAAATAACAATTATTGCGGATAAGGAAAGCATGGTAAATTTAGCGTCGGTGTCTAAATCGTTGCGCTTAAAAATGTACAAAGCTCCTGTAAAAACGATCAAGAAAGCCACAATGCCATAAGTAAATTGGTCTTTGGTAATAAAACTCATTTGTGGATTGTTGGACAAAAATGTAAAAATGACGGCAATGGTCATCACAAACGAAAAAACCAATACGGAATGAATCATCCATCGTTCAATTTTCCAGACTTTTTCGGTGGAATTTGATAAATGTCTATAGCTGTCGCCGGCAGTTTCTGCCAATCCGCCACAACCGCAAACCCAAGAACAATACCAGCGTTTCCCATAGAAGTACGTTAAAATTGGTGATATAACAAATATCATGGCAATGCCAAAAACAAGCATAAATATGCCCAAATTACCGCCGTTTAACATATTGGTCAAATGCCAGTCTTCAAAAAAATAATAATTTAAAGGCCACATATTTTTTAAATCTTTGGCAAAATAGGCTAAGTCCGGATTCAGTTTTGATAGTATTTCAGGAATTAAAAAAGCAAAACCCAATTGGAAAAACATCACAGAAATGGTGCGCACCAATTGGTATTTGTTATGGCGGTATTTTAGGATGAATTTGTAGCCCAAACCTAAAATCGCCATGGTATAAAGCGTTCCGTAAACAAACCATTGGCTGGCCGGTTTTCCGTTTAAAATTAAACTTAAAGGATCGAAAAAGCCAATAATTCCTGTGTTTGCAGCGCCGTTTTCCCCAAGACCCAAATATTTTGGAAACCAATATAAAACAATATAAAATGAAGTCAGCAAAATACCGATTACCCAAGCAATTGCCCCTCTGTTTGTAAATGATTTATGAAAAATACCATTGTTACTGATTCCTTCCGGACGCGACAGATAGGTGCTTCTGGCATAAATTACAATACCACCCAAAATGCCTGTGATTGAAATTGCCAGCCAAAGCGCCTTATTTGGAAAAGCAACATTGAAAAAAGCCAATGCCAGAATAAAAAGTCCGATAAAACCCAAGGCAAAACCTAATTTTTGACCAATGCCTAACGCATTATTTTGATGAGATGCGATAGAAATATTTTGTGATGATTTACCCATAATTATAGTGCTTTTTCAGTTGAAAAATTTGCATAAAAAGTTTGTTGAATCTCATTTTCGTAGGAAGTGTACAGTTCCGGATCAAAATTAGCCGATTTTAAATTTTTAACAACATCATCAACAGTTTGATTTTCAGTAAGCGCCTTGTCGAAAAACTCGTGACGCATTCTGATTCCGAAAGTATTAATGCCCAAAAACACGCGGGTTTCTTTGTGAAATGAAATTCTAATCGCCAATTTACCGCAGGAATGTTCCCAATAAAATTGTTCTTCATATTCTTTTTTATGCGCCCAAACCCAGCCATAAGTTTGGTACTCAATGTCTAAAAATTTGGCAGAATTAAACCAGTGACCCGGATTGTATTGGGTTGCGTTCCCGGTCAATGTTTGTGCCAAGGCTTCGCCCATCATTCTTCCGGTGTACCAAACGGCCTCAATTGGACGGCGTAAACCTATGCCTTCGTGCTGTTCAGCGCAATCGCCAATGGAGAAAATATCTTTGATATTGGTTTCTAAAAAACGATTTACTTTTACGCCACGGCCCAATGCTATACCAGAATTTTTAAGAAAATCGATGTTTGGTGACACACCTGCGGTTAGTCCAACAATACTGCAATCAATGGTTTCGTTTTTATCTGTAACAACTGCTCTTGCGCAGCCATTTTCATCAGAAAGAATTTTTAGCAAACTTGTTTCTAGCCGCAAATCTATATGGTGCTCTAAAATATGCCTATTAATCATTTGACTTTCGCCCTCTGGCAAAACTCCGTTCCAAAAACTCTTTTCCCGAACTAAAAAAGTGACGGGAATATTGCGGGAACGAAACATTTCCGCCAATTCGATGCCAATTAATCCGCCGCCAACAATAACTGCCTTTTTGCAGGTTGGCGCAAAAGTTTCCAGAGTTTCCAAATCTTGTTTGTGGTACAAGCCCGTCACTCCTTTTAAATCTTGGCCAGACCAGCCAAATTTATTGGGTTTAGATCCTGTTGCAATCACCAATTTGTCATAATTTATAATGGTGTCATTATTTAAGATGAGTGCTTTTTCTTGAATGTTAACACTTTCAACCAAACCATTTATTAAATTGATGTTGTTTTTTTTCCAAAAATCATTTGAATAAGGCTGGGTGTGTTCAAATTTCAGATGCCCCATAAAAACATACATTAAGGCGGTTCTGGAAAAGAAAAATTCAGTTTCCGAAGAAATGATGGTGATTTTATGATCGGATTGTTTTCGGATATGGCGTGCGAGCGTAACGCCTGAAATTCCGTTTCCGATGATGACGATATGTTCCATAATTTTTAATTATTTTTTTAATTCCCCTTTATATGAATCTAAAAATCTTTGGTGTCTTGGCAATGATTCTTCAATTACATAATTGTCGGTTGGGTTATTTTTTACATAATTTTGATGTTTCTTACTGGCCAAATAAAATGTTTTCAGGGGTTTAATTTCAGTAACAATTTGGCTGTTGTAAAACTTTTTTTGATTGAAAATTGCAATAGATTTTTCAATAGCTATTTTTTCCTTTTCATTTTTATAGTAAGCAATTGATCGGTATGCCGAACCTTCATCCGGTCCTTGTTTATTAATTGTTGTTGGGTCGTGGGACAAAAAGAACACATTTAGCAATTCCCTGAAATCAATTTCACTGGGCTTATAGTACACCAATACTGATTCAGCATAACCGGTGTCATTTTTGCTGACTTCTTCATAAGTTGGATTTGGTTTTTCGCCGCCTGAAAAACCGGACACCACACTGTCAATGCCTTTTACCGACTCAAAAACGTATTCGGCACACCAAAAGCAACCTTCAGAAAAAACGGCAATTTCCTGATTTTTTTCAGGAATCAAAGATACAGTATTCACACTGTTTTTTTGTTGTTTTTCACAACTTATTACCAGTGCTATTCCAAAAAAAAGTATGGTTGTTTTAAACAGTTGCTTCATAAATTTTGATGGTTATTTTATGTTAAAAATTTAAACTAAACTATTGTGTTTCGATGAAATATTACTTTATCTATTTCGATATAAAACTGGAATCAGGCTTAAAATAGTCGCTATTTACTGGAATAAACTTAATATTGGTAAGGGAGGCATTTCCAATTTCTTTGGTTACGCCCACATTTTTTTTCCATTCCCAAAACAGCCATTTTGTGGCAATTGGAATACCTTCAACCTCCTTATAATCTAAATAATTGATTACGTGGGGATTTTTTTCGGCTTCTTCTTTATTTCCATTTACCGTAACTATATATGCTGCTTTGTCAATCAAATTAGTCGATTTATTTGCATAAACAACGTACCAATCATCTGGTGCATCTCCAGTTCCTGATTCAAAAGTCAATTTTTGGGTTACAAAGTCTTCACTATTGGCTTCAATGTTATCATAAAAGCTCCATTTGGTGCCGGAATCACTTAATTTATATGGAAAAATAAAGAAATATCCCCAAGTATAAGCATCAAAACGCACCGATTCTTCATTGGGAATATCAGCTGAATAAAACACTTTGTCATTATCGAAAATAATTTTGGCGCCATTTTTATACACAATGGCACCTTTACTTGAATTGGTGAGCAAGGTAATTTTAGCGTCAAGTTTTTCCTGGCCTCCAAATGTCAATTTTAAATCAAATTGAATCGCTTCTTTTGAAAGAAATTTCTTTTTTTGATGCGCTTTTTCAATTTTCTGTACAAAATTTTCATATTTCACTTCCGATTTGCATCCAATCAAAAGAACAATGGAAATTAGTATTGGGGTTATTGTTTTTATCATTTTTTCTATTTTATATGTTATTATTTGAAAATTCTTTCTATATACTTACAGGCATTGAGGTTGATTCAACATTTCTTTTGTAATAATTCAGCAGACTTTCCGCCGAATGACCCAGTATTCTTTTTAAATGAATGACCATAAAATGATATTGCAGTTTCCAAACATCATTTTTAAGATACCTTCTTGAAGAAGTGATCAGGTATTTTGGGATGACAACAAATTGTTTTTTTTGATACAATTGTTTTATGATTTCATTGTCTTCATAAATTAGGTATTTTTCATCATAAGCCCCAATTTCATAATACAATTCCTTTTCAATAAATAGGGATTGATCGCCGCCGCGACAAGAAATGTGATTTAAGCGGGTAAACCATTGGGAAATCTGCAGAACAGGGTGTGGATTATCAAATTTCATTCTGAAACAACCTGCCTTTTTCCCCTTTTCAATTTGTTGAATAATGTGTAAATCAAAATCCTTTGGAGGAAAACTGTCACAGTGTAAAAAATAAAGAACGTTGCCGGTTGCTTTTTTTGCTCCGGCATTAAATTGTTTTGACCTTCCTGTATTATAAGAAATCAAGAATACATTTTTGTGCTTTTCCACTTCATTTTTAGACCCGTCATTACTGTCGCCATCAACAAAAATAATTTCGCAATGTTTCCTTTTTGAAATGGTTTTTTCCAAATGAAACAGAAGTAGATGTATGGCGTCGACTTCGTTAACTATTGGAATAATAATGGAAATTTTATTCATTCAAATCCCAGTTGTATTCTTTATGGCTTATTTTTGCGTTTGAATTTATTTTAACGGAACTGTATTTATTAAGAAAATCAATCAAGTTTCCATTTTTGGTGAAATCTCCCGAAAACCATTCAAATATACTAGATATTTCAACTTTTTCAGCCGTAATCGTATTCTTGGTCTTGTCATTGATAAAACTTTTAGATGCTTGCGTTAGCTGTTTGTCCAATGTCTCTTCAACATAGGCTTCATTTAGCAAATTCGGACAAGAAAATGAGGCGCAATTGATGGCGAAATGAATTCTTGGTTCATCCATTTTTCGAAGAATTTCGTGCTCCACTTCCTCAAGGCTATATTTTTTTGTTCCTAAAACAAAAAACTTTTGCCCCCAGGGATTGTTAATGTCTTTGATGCTTTTTACGGGATAATTATCTAAAATTAATTGTACGGTAAATGCATTGTAAACGTTAATCCAGTAAGCGAGAATGGCGTTTTTTGACCACGATTTTTCTGGCATATTTTTAGCCAAAACGTCCAAATAAGCCTGTAATTCTTTTTGGTCTTTTTGAAACCCTTTGTAATTTACATTTCCGCTTTTTGAAACATGTTTCTGCAATAAGGTTTGCCATATTGTGTGATCTCCATTTTTTAATCCATCGGTTGTTTTAGTTTCAGGGTTTCCATAAGCTATTGCTGGAGTTCCCTGGATGGTGTTTCCACAAGAGATTAACGGTAAAAACAATAGTATCAATAAGAATTTCTTCATGGTTTTTTATTTAATTATTTACGAAAATTGACGTTATTATTGGCAGTTCCTGACATATATCTGGGGTTTATTTTTTTAGTGGATAAATTTCCTGCCCCATAAAATTTGTTGGAAAATTATTTTCATCTTCAAAACCAATTTCAATATATCTTCCTTCATTTGGTACATAATTGGTTTTAAATATATAATCCCAAAGGCTTAAAGAAATTCCAAAATTGACACCATATTTATTCGGAATTATTTTGCTGTGATGCCAAATATGCATTTTAGGATTGTTGAAAATATATTTCAAAAAACCATAATCCCATCCCAAATTTGCGTGGTTTAAATGCCCGATTGCGATGGTTATAAAATGCACCAAAAACACATCTTCCAACTTAAATCCGCCAATTAAAATAATGGGAATATAAAGGATGGATTTGTAAATAATTGGCTCCATCCAATTGTACCTAAAATGTGCCGCGAACCCCATTTCTTTTACGCTGTGATGGGTTTTATGCACTTTCCATAAAAAAGGAACAATATGCAATAATCTATGAACGTTCCACTGCAAAAAATCGCTTATTAAAAAAAACAGCAATAATCCCAATGGTTTTGGCAATGCTGAAATAGAAAAAAGTTGGACAGATGCCAACTCCCAATTAAATAAGGCCAAAAAGTCATCAATCATTTGCGCTGTTACGTTGGATAAGGCAATGAGCAGAATTAGATTTAAAAGAAAGAAATTGAAAAAGAGGTAAAACAAATCGAGCCAAAAATCTTTGCGAAAAATGGCTTGATTTTTTCTCCAGGGAAAAGCAATTTCCAATAACCAAACCGTTAAGGAAATGGCCAATAAACCATAAAAATAATTATCCCATTTGGGAAATAAAATTTCATTTTTCAGGTAATTGAAATAGCCATCGTAGGAATTGGCTATAATTTCAATATATTTTTCCATAATCTAATTGAATTTTTTTTGAAGAATTTCATAATTGCTTCGCTTTAAATCTTCAAAAGTATCAATGTCATTTAAGGTTTCCATTAAAAAAACCGATTGTGAATTCAGGTCTTTGAGCGTGTCGGTCAAAACGGTTGAAGTTCCCCAATCCTTATTTTTAAATAGTGCCGAATTTAATTTTTTCAACCCCAGCAAATAGTAGCCGCCATCTTCGGCAGGACCAATTACCACATCATTTTCTTGTAATTTTTGAAATGCGGCATCAATTATTTCTTTTTTTAAATCGAATAGGTCACTGCCAACAATCAGGCAATTTTTATAGCCTAAACTAAAAAGAAGCTCAAAAGCCTGGTACATTTTTTCTCCTAAATCTTCTCCTGACTGTATTTTTTTTTGATAAATTGTTTCCGGCCAAATATCATTTTCAATTATTGAGGTATCATAAAAAACAAACTTATCACAAGCCAGAAGCTTGGTTTCGCTCTTTGTGTGCAACAATAAATGCTTATAAACTTCCAAGGCTTTCTCATCACCAATGGTTGCTGCCAACCTGGTTTTTACTTTTCCCAACTCCGGATTTCGTGTAAAAATAATGAGTGCATCAGTCTTCATAAACCTTAATTCCCTTTTTTAGATAAACACTCCATTCTTTATTGTAGGTATGAATTTTATCGGTTTCCTTATTTTGGCTGTCCACCACTTTTCCTCCGTTATTTTTATATTCAAAAACGCCTCCGAATAAATTGTAAACATTTTTATAGCCCAATTTA
Organism: Lutibacter sp.; assembly: GCA_032251275.1. Classification (GTDB taxonomy): domain Bacteria; phylum Bacteroidota; class Bacteroidia; order Flavobacteriales; family Flavobacteriaceae; genus Lutibacter. Next base: position 32,131 of record JAVVEF010000002.1, on the reverse strand, counting down.
AGCAATTTTTCGCCAATTTTCTCACTTCGAACGCCAATAGAACAATAAACAATAATCGTTGCGTTTTTATCCTTTATGGCCGAAGTGACTTTTTTCTGGTCAAAATCATAGTAACCCACATGAATGGAATTTTCAATATGGCTGACATTGAATTCTTTTGGTTCTCGTGCATCCAAAAAAATCAGATTTTTTATCGATTTTATTTCTTCAACTTTAAGGTAGGGAACGGTTTCATTGTTCAGGTTTTTCAAAACTTGCGGCAACGTGTTTTGGGCTGAAGCGGTAATTGAAAAAAGGAAACAAAAAAAGTAAAAATAGCTTTTCATTATTGTTTTGTTAGATAGTGGAGATTTGATGCCAATAAATACTTAAAGTTTAGAAACTTAAAATGCCGAAAGTATAAAACCTTTTTCTTTTACTGATATAAAGGAAAACTATGTTTATCTAAATGAAAAATTAGCGATAAAAGACAGCGAGCCCATCCAGCCTTCACCCACTTTTTCACCGCTCGTAATTACATTTATTTCTCTTCCGAAGCCGGCGGTTAACCCCAAATTTAATTTTTTGGACACATCATATAAATAACCGCCATTTATCCAAGGCTGCAATACAAAATTATAGGTTGTTCCCTGTGTTGGGTTGTCAGTGTTTACGCCATCTTTCCAGTCGGTCCACATATTCCAGCCATCTAAATGCGCACCGGCAATAAAATTTCCCCTTCGGTACGGAAAATATTTTACCAGCCCAACGCTTCCTCCAAATCCATCGGCTTTTTCATCATCATTGCGTCCGCTAAAATCCTCACGATCCGCAAAATTTCCGCCAACTCTAAGGCGAATGGCTAAATTTTCTTTGATGAAGATATTTGAAGTTATTGTGGTGATATAGCCAACAGGGTAAAGCTGAATTTCTGTACCAAATTCAATTTTTCTTGGGGATAAATTACTTTCAGACTGCGCAAAAACTTGCACAGACAGTATGACGATAAAAAGCAGTAGTATTATTTTTTTAGTTTCCATAAATTTTTATTGGTATAATTAAAATTAAAAACGGTTAAAACTAGTCTTTGGGAAAGAAATTTTAAATTTTATGCCTCATAAAGGATTAAATTGTGTTTTAATATTATTGAAGGATTTGTTTGCCAAAATTTATCAATTTTTTTGGAGACTGAATACCAATATTTCTTGCTATTAAATTACCTCGGGCATCTAAAATCAATAATGTCGGATATCCGCGAACAGCATATTTATCAACAATTTTTTTTCCTTCTCGCGAGTCGGCATCAATAGACACATTGATAAAATTTGAATTAAAATAAGCACCTGCCTTTTCATCTTTAAAGGTTGTTTCTTTTAGATGTTTACATGGGATGCACCAAGTGGCATACACATTCATAAACAAAAATTTATCTTGTTTTTTTGCTTCAATAAGCGCCTCCGAAAAAGTTCCCTTAAAAAAATGAATGCCATCTGAATTTAATGATTCAATATTGTCTGCGTTTCTGTAACTATACGATCCGTATATCGACAAAAAGGCAATACCTGCGATGATGATTGTTTTTATAGACATCTTTAAATGATTTTTAATAATTAATTATAACATCATAATTGTAAGATAGACGCATAAAACAACAATCCTGACAGGATAATATTTTGATAAAAGTTGAATTAAAAAAAAAATCTTTCTTAAAATGCTTATAATGCTGTTTGTTACAGTTTTTAATTTAGTAGTTTTAAATTTGTTTAATCAAGATCAAAAACCCTGTTTAAATCTGTTAATTCCCTAATTATTTTTGTTGGCTGTATTTCCCAAGGATCAAAAATTGAGGCAGGATTTCTTTGAACCCAAACCGACCTAAAACCGGCAGAAATGGATCCAATCACATCAAAAGGATTTCCTGAAATAAGCCAGGCATTGGCTACAGCCGTATTGGTTTTTTGTAAAAAATAGTCATAAACGGCCGGATTCGGCTTAAAAGTTTCAACGGCCTCCACGCTCACAACGCCTTCAAACAAATTGTCAATTCCTGCATTTTGAAGCAAGTTTTGAACCGCAGTGGCGCTTCCGTTGGAAAACGCAAACAAGCGGCAGTTTGCTGCTTTTAGCTTTATCAGACTTTCTTCAACATCAGGAAATGCAGGCAATATGGTATATTGATGCAGCAACTCATTTTTATCATCCTCCGAAAGATTACAATTCAGTTTTAAACAGGCAAAATCCAAAGCATTTAAAGTGCATACTGAAAAATCCACATAGTTTTTCATTAAACCTCTTCTAAAGGAATATTCCAATTGTTTTGAGCGCCAAATTTCCATAAAATCCGACGTTTTAGCGCCAACCATTTTTTGTAGTTTTTCAAAAACGCCGCTGGTGTCAATTAAGGTGCCGTAAACATCAAAAGCGAGGGTTATAGGATTCATAATTTGGTAAATAAATTAATTGGTTTCCTTCAAATTTTTTAAAACCGCAAGCAACATAGAAGAAGACAATCTGGTTTTATAATCGGGATTGATATATTCAAACAGTATTTTTCCTGTTATATCAACCACAAAAACGGAAGGGACAGGAAGGAAACCATCATTTAAGCCTCCCGATTTTTCGCTTAACATAAATCCGTATTTTTCAGGGGATTTAAAAGCGATGCCAATTGCTTTGGCCAATGTTCCGTCACTATCAGCATACAAACTATAAGTTAATTTGTTCTTTTCATCCGTTAAATTTAGATTTTCGGGAGAATCCGGACTTATGGCAATAATTTGGTAGCCAAGTTCAATGATTTGATTTTCAATTGTTTGAACTCCGGCCAACTGTGTGTTGCAAAACGGGCACCAACCGCCTCTGTAAAACAAAAGGATTGTTGGTTTTTCTCCAATGATGCTTAAAATAGAATGCTCATTTGCATCGGGGGATTTTAATACCGCATCGGGAATCATTTCACCAATTAACAATGGCGAAATATCCTCGGCTTTTTCAGGTAATTGCGCATAAGATTGTACGCCGGTTATTGCAAGAAATACGAGTAGAATAAGTAAATTTTTCATGTTTTAGATTTTTTGTCAGTTATAATTTAATTTTAGTTTTTAATTCAAAGCTTTTTTTCCATTTTACAGTTGCAGGCTTCTGTTTGGGCTTCCCAAATAAATTCCTCAACTTGTTTATCTACTGATGTTTGGGTAATGTGATTCACATAATTACTGATGATTTTTTGACCAATTCCCAAAACCAATTCCAGTATATTTTTTAGTGTATAACCAGCCTCCAAAAATTTTGAAATTTCTTCTTCGTTAGCCCAGCCTCTTTTTTCGGTAAGCAAAACGGCAAACTTTCGCAATGTTTCCAATTTTTCATTCTTCAATGGCACATTGTCGCGCAATGCCTCAATCATATCAGCAGGCAATTGATGCATTTTGGCAACGCTGGTATGAATGGCCATACAATAATGGCAGGCGTTGTAGTTACTAACCGCCAACCAAACAATATTTTTCTCAATTTGGCTCAAAGATGTTGCATTAAATGAGTCGGACAAATTCCGATAAGCTTTCAATAACTCCGGAGATTCGGCCATTATCCCATAAAGATTTGGTATAAATCCATTTTGTTTTAATGATGCAGCCAAAATTTCTTTTGATGACTCGGGAGCAGTTTCCGGTGTATGTAGTTTGAATTTTGTCATATTATTTTTTATGATGCACCAAACGCATCGTTTATAATTGTTAAAAATTAGCGAATTTGCCTTAACGCCACTGAAATAAAATCCTGAAGCTTGTTTACATCCATCGTCTTGGAAGCCACGGAAAATCCTTGCATAATCCCCAGAAAAAAACCGGCTTGTATTTCCACATCAGTGTCAGCCGGCACTTCGCCTTTTGCTACGGCATTGCCAATCACTTTGGCCATAATATCATAAATAAAATTGTAGTATATGCCAATTTCATGCGCAATTTCTTTGTCTTTTGTTCCAAGTTCTGCTGCAGTGTTTACTATCAAACAGCCTTTGTGGCCATCAACTTCGTTTGTTTTTTCAACCTTTTTTTGTAAAAACAACTCCAATTCTGCCAATCCCGCATTTTCCTGCAATAAATCGGTAAAAACAAATTCCTTCGCATACTCGCGGTATTTTCTGATCGATTTAATAAACAGGTTTTTTTTATTTGAAAACGACGCATAAATTGAAAATTGGTTAATTCCCATTTCCTTTTCAAGCAACCGCACTGAAGTAGCTTCATAACCATGGTTCCAAAAAACGTGCATCGCGCTGTTTAGCACAACATCATCATTAAAAGATTTGATTCTTGGCATAAGTTTTATGTTGATTTGCGAAACTAAGCATTTGCTTAGTAATAAACAAGTTTTAGGAAATAGATCATATTTATATTTTCTTAAATTTACAAAAAGAAGATTTTTTTTGGCGTTACCGCAAGGATAGGGTCTTCACCGCTCATTTCTGCGGGCTTATTGCCTGTAAAATTCGATATATTTTAAAATTTGAACTTGTTATTGATTGTTCGCGCTCAAATATTTACGGTATTTATTGGCAAATGCATTCATCGACGTATATTGCCCTGCCGTAAATTCATTTTTGCAGTCATTTCGGTAATAACTCATATAATTATTCACGGGTGGATTAAAATCATATTTTTTAGCATCCGACAAACCAATATATTCACATTTTTTATTGATTTTTCCGTTTGGATCTGCAGATGTGTCGCAGATAAAATCCCCTTCATCAATGCAATTTGATCCGTCGGGTTTTTCCAATGTTGTATTTTCATAAGGGCTTTTGCCAAATGTATGCTGCAATCCAAAAAAATGGCCTATCTCATGCGCCAAAGTCGATTCATTGAACCAGGCTTTGTCGCTAATAAAGGTGGTGTTGCATTCCAAGATATTGAAATAGCTCAAAAAATTTTCCTGAATCACGTAAGTAAATCCATTAAGGTATTCTCCGTGTGGCACAATAAAAAGATTAAGGGCATCCTTTCTCTCTAAATTACCGGCCACAAGATTGCGGGCACTTTTTTTGCTTTCAATGTCATCTAAATCAACTGCTACAGGCTTATGTAAAATAATCGGCAACAACCGAAACTGAATGTGAGATGGAGAAAAAATTTGGTTAAGCTTTTTAATCTTCTCTGAAATTTTAAAAAAAGCTGGCGATTTTTCAGATGTAACAATACAATTAATATCAAAATAGATTGTTTTTTCAATGGCTTTGCTGTTCTGATACAAATTTATAAGTTCTTCCTTTCCTTCATCCGAACAATAATCTGAAGCGCAAAATGGATGAATTGCATGGTTGCTTTCTTTATTTTTGCAAGAAAAAATAACACTTGCCAAAAGCAGCAATCCAATTATTTTTACGTTAAAATATTTTAATAAAATTGCCATAAATTGTTGCTTTAAGCTTGATTTAAATTTGGGATATGGCAATAACTCACCGGATTTTTAGATTTAGCGAATTCATAGCCGTCTTTCCACCATTGCTTCATTTGTTGTGGATCAAATACTAACGGATTTTCAGTTAAATGGTTTGGCGCATAATAGAAATTGATGTTTACTTTTTTGTTCAACCCAATTAATTTACCAATAATAATATCCTTATTGTTGTTGTGATGATTCATAAATTTAAAAGTTCGGAACAATAACGAAAAAGCATTTTTCATATGGGGATGGTTTGTGTTTTCTTCTTGGTCTTCTAAAATAATGACATCTATATCGCAAGCGCCGTTTTCTAGAGCAAATTTAATAGGTGTCAAACTTCCAAAACCACCATCGGCATATTGGCAATTATTTTTGGTAAAAATACTCATAAACGGAATAAAATTGCACGATGCCCAGGCCCAATCACAAAAATCTTCATAACTGCATTTATCGGAATGCGCATATTCTATGGCATCTTTTGTAAGATTTGAAATGGTAAAAACAACTTTCTTATGAAGTTGGTTGAGTTGGTTAAATTCTTCATTGGTGATACTTTTTCTAATTAGTTTACGCAGGTTATGGCTTTCGCCAAAAGTTGGGCAACCCTTAAGAAAAGTTCTTAATGTATTTAAATGATTTATTTTTGTTACAAAACCATCAGCAGTTTTTTTAATTTTAAACGGAGAAATACTAAATATATCCTCTTGGGTAACTGTGGTGTATATTTCTTTTATTTTATCAATTTTCCCCAAGGCCAAATGAGGCAACAATAAACTTCCTGTTGAGCAACCCACAAATAATTCGTAATGGTTACAACAATCTTTAATTAAATATTCGGCAATACCTCCAGCATAAGCGCCCTTACTGCCGCCACCCGATATAATTAAAGCTTTCATATTTAATTGTTTTAAGTTGGTAATAATTTAGACGATTGAAAATAAAATCCTGACATTGTGCTTTTTATTGCGATTGCAAACTACATTTCCTAATCTTTGATATTTTTTGGTTTAAGTGTAATAATTAAAATTAAAACTGGAATGGCAATGGCGCTCCATCCCATTAAACCACAAATAATTTCAAGCCACAAATCTTTCATAGTTATCAGAATATTGCTTTCGAAGGCATTTTTAATGGCGTCAAAAGTAAGCAGTGTATGTTTTATGCCTATCGCTTTTTCCCCTAAGTGTATAAAGGGAATGAAGAGTATTGCCTGAAATGGAGATACGATATATGTAAATAAAATAGCGATGGCAATGTTGAGTTTAAATCGTAAAGTTAAAAATGTGATCAATAGAGTTGCTATGCCGAAAATTGGCATTATTCCAATTAGGGAACCCAAAGCAGCGCTCAAAATAATTTCTTTTAAGGAAATTCCTTGGGTAAATATTTCCTTTATTTTAAGGAAGTATTTATGATTTTTGAAGGTGTTAAAGTTCATTTTAAAATCTGCTTTTAATATAAGCAACTGCATTTTTTATGTTGTATGAAACTGTTTGGACACCACTTCTTACAAAAAAATAATCATTGGTATTGTCTGAGATAAATATGGGCGTATTTGTAGGTGTACAATCGATGCGGATAATGTTTTTATTTTGAATTGGCACGATGGTACAATGAATGTCATTAAATGCCAAACTTCCCATTTTTGAAGTAATTAAATGGCTTAAATGCAACAACATTTTATCTTCATTTAAAAATTCATCTTCTTGAATACCCAATATTTCTTTATTGTCCTTCACGCCAATAAAAAGCACACCGCCATTGTTGTTCAAAAATCCGGCAATGGTTTTTATGACTGCCATTTCAATAGCCGGATCTTTTTTACCCGACATTAGGTTTTTACGCAAGGTCGATTTAAATTCAACAAATTCCGTTTCGCCATCATCAATCAGTATTCTGGAAGAGATTTGGGATTTCGACTGTAAACGGGTTACCAATCCCTTGGCCAATTCCAACACAATTTTAAAACTTACGTTTGCATCAAGAATTTGCTGATTTTTAAATTTTTTCGCATCAATGGCTACGGCAAGAACCTGATTCAATGCTTTTGAAGTAGCCAGCCTTACAGTTTCATTTAAAACAGCCCAATCGCCAAAAATTTGGCCTTTTGAAACTTGAATAATTTGTTTACTGTCAAAAATTAAGTTAACATTCCCTTTTTCTATTACGTAAAATGAATGTGCAGGCTGCAATTCAGAAAAAATAATTTCATCGGCATTATAGTTTTCATAAGAACATATTTCGCTTAAATGAATAATTTCTTCTTTATTTAAATAATGAAAACTTGCACTTTTGGTAAGTACCTGAATTATTTTTTCCCGATCAATATTCATTATGTGATTTTTTTAGCTTATAAATACCTATCAGCCCAAGTTGCGATAACCTGGCCAACATATTCGGAATCCTTTTTGTTACTCAATAAATGATCGGCGCCGTTTAATGAAATAAAACTTTTTGGATGCCGTGCAGCGGAATAAATTTCAGCTGCATTTTCAATTCCAACGGTAGTGTCTTGCGGTGAGTGCATAATTAAAAGCGAATTCCTGAAATTATCCAGAATTTGTTTTAGGTTTTTTTCTTGGATATCTTCAATAAATTGTTTTTTGATGGTAAATTCTCTTCCGCCAATACAGACCAAGGCACTCCCGGTTTGATTAATTTCATCAATACTGCTATGAAATAAATGGGAAACATGTTCCGGATTTGAAGGTGCTCCGATGGTTGCGATTGCTTTAATGGAAGGAATTTTAGCCGAGGCGTAAATAACGGCAGCACCGCCTAATGAATGGCCAATTAAAAGCGAAGGCGCCTGATAATGTTCTTTCAAAAATTGTGCAGCACTGTATAAATCTTCAATATTTGAGGAAAAATTGGTGTGTTCAAAATCGCCTTCACTTTCACCCAAACCGGTAAAATCAAAACGCAGCACAGCGATGTTTTTTTTATTTAAGGTTTTTCCAATGGTTCTGACGGCTGTTAGATTTTTGTTGCAGGTAAAGCAATGCGCAAAAATCGCATAAGCTTTTGGCTCGTTTTCCGGCAATTCCAGTCGGGCAGCCAATACCATTCCATTGGCGTTTTTAAAGGTTACTTTTTGAGAAATCATTTTAATATAATTTATTTTTAAAATACAGAAATTTTGTAAGAAATGGCAAAAGCAATTACTGAAGTAATAATTCCAACCATAAAAATTGTGTAAGTCCATCGAAGAATTTTATATTTCCTGTCCAACACTTTGCCCAAGAAATATAAATCTTTGGTCATAGATGAATACAAATATTCTTTATCATTCATAACCACGTTTAGCGCAGCTTCAAATTCCCCCAATTTCATTTTATGGAAATTTCCAAAAAACAATAAATTCACTTTTTTATTTTCCACATCTTCTTTGGTAAACTTTCCTGAGGTAACGCTTGGTCGGGTTGCAATCACCGATAAAACCATAGAAACTACACTAAATAACACAAAAATAATGGTTGGGTAAATTAAAAAATGATTTGAGGGATTGTCGAATTTCGGAATCATATTAGACAGTGCCATGGAAATAATAATGGCATTTACCGAAAGTAAAATATTGGCTTTGGTATCGGCAATATCACTTAAGGTAAGGTGATTTTTTAAGGTAACCCTAAAAAGTGTATCAATGCTTCTTTCTGATCTATTTTCTGATGCCGCTTTGTTTTCAGCTTTTTTTATCGCCTTTTTCAATTCCTTTTTAATGGAAACAAGGTTCTCATTTTTAGGGATATTCCAGTTTAGAATGGCATATTTTGTGTAATATTTATGCTGTTTAAAAACGGCAATATTTTCTTTCATCCATTCAATATTTGTATATGTACCACAACCAATATTTTCAAATTCCTCACGGAGTTGGTTGGCAAGCTTGTCGTAATTTTTTGAGGCCAAATGTGCGAAATCGGCATCACAAAGAATTTCATGCAGCAAAGCAGCGGGTGTTTCATTTATTTTTGTTGCATTGATACACGCCAAAACCTGTTTTGTTTTATTTTTATCGTAGCCTTCTTTTGTTAAAAAATCTTCAGCGATTGCAATACTGTGATCTTCATGTTTTGCCTTTTCAATGGTATAGCCAATGTCGTGAAACCAGCCTGCCAGCAATACAATTTCTTTTTCATCATCCGAAAGATTTTCGCCTTTAATAATTTCATTAATTTTTGAAACCACAAATTGGGTATGGTTAAATGTATGATAAACAAAAGCGCTTTTTAGGTTTTCATTCAAGTTTTTAAGCACAAAGTTTTCTGCTTTTTTTAATATTGTTTGCATAATTATAGATTTGGGAATTGATTTTTATTTTTTAAAACCAATGCTAATTGGTCTAGTTTGTTGTTCCACATTTTTTTTATCATTTTAACAATGTTCGATTTCATAAAAGTGCCAATCGTGTTTAATTCCAAAAATAAATTCACTTCCACTTTTGTTTTAGTTGAAGTTATTTTATGAAGTTTTATGAAGTAGGAAAAGTTTTTTGTAAACATCATATCTTTGGTACTTTCTCCATAAATTAGATCATCGGAATTTTCTTGCGCAATGGTTTCAAAATTCAAATTTCCTATGTTAAGCACGCAATTATGTTGGGTGCCAATCCTGTTTACCTTATTCTCGTCAAACTCAATTCGCTTTACTTCTTTATCCCAAAGATGGCGGTATTTTAATTCGCTGATTACGGTAAAAATATTTTGGGTATTGTCATCCAATATTTTTTCCAGGATGATTGTGGGATATACATTTTCTATGTTTTCAATATTTCCATTTTTGTCTGGTATTTGCACATTATTTTGAATAGTTTCAAGGTTTTTGTAAAAATAATCGAGTTGCCCCAAGTTATTGTTTTCGCTTGTTTTCACCCAAGTTTTATCTACTTGGGTTTTATAAAAATCGTAAGCATCATTGCTCAGCAGAAGATACTCATTAACAGGCACCTGATTTTTTAGCAAACGGTGAATTTTAATAACATCGCGCCCATAAGGTTTTGTAAAATTTTTCACTTTGATAAAGGCCAAATCACCATAATGGACCAAAAATTTAAGCTCCAGATTGGTGGTTGTTCGACATGAACCACAATTGCAAATTCGTTTTGACTCATAGCTTTTTGTGTGTTTATGAAAATTTTCGAGCATCGTGGTTGTTTGTTCCAGAAGTTGCCCATAATTGGGTATTTTGGATGTAAACATAAACAATGCGTCGCCTTCAATTTCAACCAATTGCAAATTTATGATGTCGCTGTCAATTAATAATTCCAGCAATTCAGCAATAATGTGAATGCCGTGCTCAATCTCCGTATTATTCACAAATTTTGTGAACCCGCTGATATCCGGCATAAAATAAAGTGCTTTTTCCATAATTTTTAGTTTTTTCTTGGTGAAATGAATAAAGATACGTTAAAAAGCAAACTGCCTTTCAATGTATTTTCAAAAATAACGGCATTCTTTGATTGGTTGGAATTTGTGACATTGAAAGTTAAACTTTTATTATAGCCCACTTCGGAAGCTGCCCAAAGCCAGCCAACCAACCGTTTTTCTATTCGGGTGGAAAATTGAATTGCTGAGCGATGCAAATGGATGTTGTGATATTGTCCTAGTGCTGGTTCCAAACTGTTAAGCTTGTAGGAAGCACCGTCTATTTCAACGGTATTTAGCCAGTTTAATCCGGAATTATGAATATATCTCGATTTAATAAACAAGGGTAAAATAGCTTCCATTCCCCATTTTTCATTAAAGTTTTTGTTGATGGCTACAACGGGTAAAATGAGCGGACTTCCGAACCGGTAATTGTAACTTACACCCAATGCATACGAAAAATTATCATTTACTTTCCAGCCCAAGGCGGGCGAAATGGAAAATTTTAAGTAATCGGTTAAGCTGCTGCTTTCGCTGCCGCTATAGTCGCCGTTAAAATCGGCACTGGCTCTTAAAATCCAAAATTTGTTCGACTTTGTGGGTTTGATAACAGTGACATTGGCACCAATGCTTTTTAAGGCTTTATCTTCCAAACTGCGGTAAAACGGATTTGAAGTTGCGTCTAAATTTTCAAAATGATATTCTTCAAAAGTGTATTTTAAACCGCCCAAAATACTTAAATAAGGCTTGTCAACTATCGGAATTTTTAGTTTAGCTTCTATGCGGCTATTGTTTTTTATGGTGTTTTTTGAATCTCCGTAATTTCCGGTTTTATCGTGCGTTTCTATGGAAATATTTGGCATTGTTTGGTATTCAAACGAAGCGCCTTTCCCTACCGGAATTCCTTTTAGCGCCGGGATGCAGTAGGCCTCTCCTTCAACATTTACGGTATCAATTTGCGCTTGCAGTTGATAAGCGAACACGAAAAGCAATATCGATAAAGCACTCGTTAATTTGAAATTTTTCATTGGATGTAATTGAATTTTAAAATATTAGCTTTCCTCTTTTTTTCTTCGTTTGAAATATATAAATCGCCTTTTTTATCAAAACTGATACCTTCCGGCTGTTGGAAAAGTTCATAATTAAGGCTGTAAATTTTTTGCAATTTTCCTTCTGATGTATATTCTGCCAACATTTTTCCAACGGAAGAAAGGATAAAAATATTTTTTGAAATAGGATGAATGGCTATGCCGCTTGGCGAAAATTCCGATTTTGAACTGATGTCATTTTGTGAAATTGTCAAAATCGGATTTGGATTTAAAGTGTTTTCATCCAGTAAAAATTCGTAAACATACCTAGTTCCCTTATCTTTTTTTTCGTCGGAATTTTCTTTGCAGGCAACAAGCAGCCTGTTTTTTTCTGCATCAAAAAACAAGCCTTCCGCATTGTCTTGTTCTGTCAAAAATGTTTTGTGTTTTATGGTTTTTGGCGTATCCAAATAATTTTTAATCTCAAAAATAGTTCCGTCCGATCGTAATATGAAAGCAGTGCTGTCTTTAATCGCCAAATCTTCATAATCACCTTTTTTAGCGAATGGAATTGTTTTTTCAACTATTTTGCTAATTAAGTCATAAACAAACAAATTTCCGTCTTCATCATTGTGGCAAATAATTTTTTGGTTTTTTATAATTTCTATGCCCGATATTTCATTGAGGACTTCGGGCATTTCCCAAACAGCGATTGGTTGCCTTAATTTATAAAGTTTACAGTCGTCAAAACCTGCTTTCGGTTGTATTTGACAGGAAAGGAGCATAAAAAATGATAAGAAAGAAATAGTTGAATTCATTTTAATTTTTTTGTTGCAGCCAATTATAAGTATCCAATTGCGATCTTTTGGGCTTTTCTGAAATTATGTCATTTCTCACATTCAAACCATTAGCGTCTATACTTCTTTTCTTGGTGTTGTCTTCCAATTGAAATTGAATAATTTGCTTTAGTTCTTGCTTTAAATCCTCATCTTCAACGGGAAATGCCACCTCAATCCGCTTGTTTAAATTTCTGCCCATCATATCGGCCGACGATAAATATATTTTTTCATCTGCTCCGTTTCCAAAGTAATATATCCTTGCGTGTTCCAAAAACATATCCACAATGCGATAAGCGCTGATATTTTCGCTAAGTCCTTTAATACCCGGTTTTAGTCTGCAAATTCCTCTAACAATTAACGTTATTGTTACTCCGGCTTGGCTTGCTTCATACAATTTTTTAATAATTTCTTTATCATCAATGCCATTCACTTTTAATAAAATTCCCGAAGGTTTTCCGTTTATGTGATTTTCTGTCTCAGTTTCAATAAATTGCAATAATTGATTTTTCATTAAAAACCCAGCGACCAGCAAATGGTTCATTGTTTCTTTTTTCTTTTTTGTTTTCAAAAACTGAAATACCTTGGCAATATCGTTTGTGTATTTTTTTTCTGAAGTAAAAAATCCGTGGTCGGCATAAATTGTTGCGGTACTTTCGTTGAAATTTCCTGTCGCCAAATAACTGTAATTTTTTATTGTTTTCTCATCAATCTGCATCGTTACCATAGCTATTTTTGCGTGGACTTTTAGATTTGGCATACTATAAATAATTTTTATGCCTGCTTTTTTCATCTCATTGGCCCAATGCAAATTGTTGTTCTCGTCGAAACGTGCCTTTACTTCAACAAAAACAGTTACTTTTTTGCCATTTTTTGCCGCGCTAATAAGGGCGTTCGCAATTAGTGATTGCGCTGAAATTCGATACAAAGTAACTTTAATCTTTGTCACGCGATCGTCAATGGCCGCTTCATTAAAAAATTGCAGCACATAATGATAAGAGTGATAGGGGAAATGCAATAGCTGATTTTTTGTGTCGATGGCTTCAAAAATTGTTGTCGCTTTCTCAAGAGAAACGTGATTTAAAGCTGGATAATTTGGGCCTTTCAGTTTTGGTTTTACCGGATTTGGAAATTTGAACAAATCAAATAGATTGTGTTGTTTTCCGCCTGCAACCATTTCACTTTTTTTTAATTTAAAAGTCTTCATGCAAAAATCAATTTCTTCTTTTGGCATAGCGGCATCATACAAAAAACGAGTTGGCAATCCCGATTTTCGCTCCTCAATTTTGCCTTTAATTTTGCGTATTAAATTCCCGGTATTTTCATCTTCAATTTCAAAATCTTCATCACGGTTCATTTTAATGGCATAACACGAAATTATTTCATCTTGCCTGAAAATTAAATGCAGACAATTTTTAATAATTTCATCTAACGAAATGATATAGTGATTGTTATCCTTGTTTTGTAAGATTTTAAACCGATCCAGTTTATCTGACGGAATGTTTATGTACGCATATTTATCCTGTCCGTCCTTCGATTTTAACTTAACAAAGAAAAACAGGCTTCTGTTGTTCAAAAAATAGTTTTTCGGGATGTTGTTTTGAACAAAAACAATTTGGATAAATGATAAAACAGTACTTTTAAAATAGCGTTCCGTTTCATTTTTATGACAATCCAATAAAGTTTGTCCTTCATAAACCAGGATATTATTTTGCAACAATTCTGGAATTATTTGGGACCTCCAAATTTTTCCAAACCCTTCTTGTTGGTAATTCACTTCTTTTAAAATTGCGCTCAACAAACCCTTTTTGTCCGAAGATTTATCAATGGACAAGCGATTGATTTTTACCCTAAAAAACTCATCAAGATTTGATGAATGGATGGCCAAAAATTTAATTCGTTCATACAATTGATTGTTCATATCCGATGCTTCTTCCAATAAACATTGATTGAAGGAAAGCCAAGAAATTTCGGAAGGGATTAAATTTTTTTTCATTAAATTGATTTTAAATTTTTTGGCATAATTGATTTAGTTTGCCTTAAGCAGCGAAAAAAAACAATCGTTAAGGATTGATAAATAATATTTTAGCACAACAATAAATGAGTTCATATTTTTTTGTCATAAAATAAAATGGCAATAATTATAAATCCAATTCCCGTAAGTGCCGGAGGTAAAATTTTAGCGGAAATACCAATGATAATCATAGCAATTGCCGTAATCAAAAGCGCGATAATTAAATAATTTTTCATTTTTATATTTTTATGATTTGTGTTCAAAACTATCTTATTAAAGTGTTTCAGGATATAATTCTCGGTAAGAAACTAATTTATTTGGACCTATGCGATGTAAAATGTGATTTCTTTTAATTTCATCAGATTTGACAAAACCTGATGCCGCCAACATTTCCACAAAACTGTGGATGATATTTTTATGATAATTTGCGACGCGTATATATTTTTCGTTTACATCTAGCCCTTTCATCAAACTTTTATTTTGTGTTGCCACGCCAACGGGGCATTTATTGGTGTTGCATTGCAATGCTTGAATGCATCCAAGAGCCATCATCATTGCGCGTGCGCTGTTAATGCCATCGGCACCCAGTGCCAGCAAACGAATCATATGAAATGCCGAAAATACCCTGCCCGAAGCAATCACTTTTATATCTGTTTTTAAATCATACTTTTTTAAAGCATTTACCACAAAAGACAATCCTTCGCGCAAAGGCAAACCCAATGAGTTTGAAAATTCCACGGGTGCTGCGCCAGTACCGCCTTCACCACCGTCAACAGTGATAAAATCGGGTGAGATGTTTGTTTTTTTCATGGCTTCACACAATTCAATAAACTCTTCTTTACTGCCAACGCAAAGTTTAAATCCGACGGGTTTTCCAGCGGAAAGTTCTCTTAATTGCTGAATAAAATACATGAGTTCTTCGGCATCCTGAAAAGCCGTATGATACGGTGGTGAATGAACATCTGTAAAGGGTTTTACATCTCTTATTTTCGCGATTTCTTCTGTGTTTTTTGCTGCAGGCAAAATGCCGCCATGTCCTGGTTTGGCACCTTGAGAAAGTTTAATTTCAATCATTTTTACATTTTGTTGCAGGGAATTTTTTTTAAAAGTGTCCTTACAAAAGTTGCCTACGGCAGTTCTGCAGCCAAAATAACCAGTTCCAATTTGCCAAATTAAATCTCCGCCGCCATCTAAATGATACGGACTTATACCGCCTTCGCCAGTGTTATGGGCAAAATTACCCATTTTTGCTCCTTTATTTAAAGCCAATACAGCATTTTGGCTTAAAGCGCCAAAACTCATGGCAGAAATATTTAAAATGCTTGAATTATAAGGTTGTTTGCAATCTTTTCCGCCAATAGTTATTCTCGGATTTTGTGCTACATCATCCATTTTTTTTGGATACATAGAGTGGGTCATACATTCGTAACCAATTCTATACACGTCAGATTTTGTTCCGAAAGGCGTGGTGTCATTTTCATTTTTTGCTCGTGCGTAAATTAATGACCTAAACATTCTGTTCACGGGCGTTCCTTCTGTATCAGTTTCTACAAAATATTGTTGAATTTCCGGTCGAAAAGATTCCAGTAAATACCTAAAATGGCCAATAATCGGAAAATTATTTTTTATGGTATGTTTTTTTTGAAGAATATCTCCAATTCCCAATAAAATTAATGGCACAAAAATCAACAAGCTCCACAAAATTGCCGGCCAAAAGATTGAAATAATTGCAATTAACAGCAATATTATTGATGATGTTCTGATAAAAATTTCTCTTGGTTTCATAGTTTAAATGTTTTAAATGTTCATTTTTTAGTTTAGTTAAATAATTTTATGTTTTAAAAATAGCACAAACACAACAAAATAGACTGTTTTATAAGTTTTCCTGACAATTTTTTAAATCGAATTCATTAAAAGCCAAAACCAAGCCCAAACATAAATCGGCCGCCGTCATCTGAACTGAAATAGGAAGTTTGAAGCGTAAATAAGCCGGCTCCGTTGGCGTAAATTCCGCCGCCAACAGATGAATGCCACTTGTTTGAATCATCATTGTTTAACCAAACCCTGCCATAATCAAATCCGCTAAAAACCCCGAATTTGGCAGGAACCAGCCCAGCGTTAAATTTGAACAAATTCAAACGGAGGTCGGTATTTTGATAGTACGCGCTTTTTCCGGAAAATCGCTCGTTTCTATAACCTCTCAAACCGTCTTTTCCGCCTACGCTTGCCGCCTGATAAAATTCGAAACTGGAATTTGACAGGATATTTCCTTTCCAAAGGGTTGATAAAGTTAATATTTCACTTTTGATAATCGGATAATCAAGTTGTAAAGACGGGCTGAAATAGGCGAAGTTTTGTTCGCTTTTTTCCAAATTTGTTTTCCACCCTGCAGTAACATTAAATTCAATTCCCAACGTTGAAAATGCCTTGTTGTTTTTGTTGATAAAGCTGTAACTGGTTTCAATTCCCATAAATTTTTTGGCTTCCAACGCTTCCGGAGAAAGCGTTTCTTCCACAAATCGATTGTCGTTGTCGTTGGGTTTTATATATTCAAAAGGAAGGCTGATATTCCACAGACTTCCAATGCGCCCGTGTTTAATCAACGATAATTTTGCCTGAAATTGTTCCAGCCTCGTTCTGTAATATTCAATGTCCAGATTATCTTCCAAATTAACGGTTTCGTTTCCGAATCCAAAAAAGTTTTGGCTAAATGCCGGCGTTGTGTATAAAGTTTCCAATCCCAAATTGAATTCGCCTATGATATTGGCAAATTCACCATTATAACTGACTTCAAAACCGTTGGTGGCCGTAAAATATTTTGCGCCAAAAGTATGTTTTTGCGAAAACGGATTGTTTTCAAAATTGAATTTGGTGATATGCGTTACGGCGCCAATTTGAAAGCCGTCATCGGGATTGTAGCCAATAGCTGGTAAAATTTGCCGCTGATTGTGTTTAAATTTATGGTGGTCAAAATTGTTGATTTCATAATTGTCTGTCAGTTTTGTTTTTGCCTCTTTTCCTTCAAAAATGCTTTCTTTGGTTTTGTAATCGTAAATTTGGATGTTTGACGGATTTTCGATGGTATAGGTGTCTTTATTTTGGCCACCGACTATCAGAATTTTTATAGTCGTTTTTTCATTGCCGTTTACTATAAAATGGTCTGCATCATCCAAACCGTACAACCATATTTCTTTGGTGATTTCAGGCGAAAATATTTTTTCATACACCAGGTCTTTATCGCTTAAATTTTTCTTGCTTCTGATTACTTTGAGGTGTGTTTTCCCATTTTCCAAACGCGTAATTTCGAAAATATCGTCTTTATTTGTTCCGATAATAATGGTGTTTTTGTTTAGAATGTTGTAATATTCCTTCGCCCAAGAAGCAATGTGATTTCTTCTTTTCTTTAAATTGGATTTAATGCTTTCTAAATTTTTGTCATTCAGTTCCTCCGGGAAATTTGCGAAAGCTTTTTCAATGGCCTCATCTGTTAATTGTTGTTCTAAATAATTAGCTTCTTTAAGCCATTCTTCTAAACTGGACTGGTTGATGAGCGTCATATCGGTTTTATAAATCACCTGATTGAATGTTTTTACATTTTTGATATCCTCTCCAAACGACTGCATCAATCGAAGTGCTGGAACCAAATTGGTGGTTGCCTGCGTTAAAAATCCGTCGAATTTCGGAAACGCCTGATCTCGATCCCTTGGAATAGGCGCGTAGGTAATAGTGCCATTATCGTTTTTGTAAGTTGCCCAGCGGTATTGGTCTTCATGTCGGTCCCAGTCGCCCAGCCACATATCAAACAACCGGGTTTTTATGTATTGGCTGTGGTCAATTTTATATTTTTCATCCTTCATCAAATTGTTCATCACCTCATCCGTAGAAACAATATCATCGGGATTCCCAAACGAATCTAAATGCTTAAAATCTTTGGTCGACCGTTCTTCAATCTGAAACAAATCATCGCCAATTATTTCATTATATTGTTGCAAAGCCGTTTGTTTTGGCACGTAAAAGATTTCGGAATTGCTGTGATAAACGCCAACTATATCCGATAAATTTCCGGTTACCAACGCGGCAAACGGATACGCAGTGGTATAAAAGTCCATTAAAAAACGTTCTGCAACGGTGTTTTCAAATTGGTCTTTCATATAATTTTCCTGAAAAGCTTTTACCTGAATAAACTGCGTAGCGCTTTTCCGCAATCTTCTCATCACATACTCTTTGCCGGCTTTATCTTCCAAGCGTAAGGAAACTGATTGGTTTCCTCCGCCTAATTTAACGGGTGACAATCCGCCATAAAGCGTGTCGAGGTTGACCACCTTAAAATCAAATTTTTTAAGATACAAATCCTTGTAATGATGTTGTTCCTTGTTTTTGGAAGCATTATTATCAGTGTAAATGGAAGCTTTTATGGATGGTGTTTCAGGAAATTGATAAACCTTATTTTCTTTTTGGCCAATTTCTGAACTACGAATGATTTTTGAATGAATCAGTTTGTTTTTCGCATCAAAAAAGGAAACGTGTTGTTTGTAGGACTGTATGCTCAAAATGGCAAAGCCCAAATTGGCATAACCAAAAGTGGTTTCGTCATTTTTAAAATGGCGTACCAAATTTACTTTGGAACCTGAACCGCTTATAATTTGCGGAATATTTTTATGGACCAAATATTGTAAATTATGCTCGTGGCCCGATACCACAATCACATTCTCTTTATATTCCTGCAATATGGTGGTAATTTTATTGGATAATTCCCTATAAAGCGGAAAGTTGAGATCGGATGGTGCTGCTCCCGAAGTTCTTCTGATCACATTGATTGGAATATTTAAAATAGGCAATCCATATTGGTTAAAAGCATATTGGCCACCGTGATTTCCATTGCTTTCCAGCGGATGGTGGATGGCTAAAATGATGGTTTTCCCCTGATTTTTATTCACCAAAGATTTAAATTCTTCAAAGAATTTTAAGCGGGTTTTTATGTCGCAATTGTCGTTAATTTTGGGATGTTTGTCCCAATCTGTTATATACCACTCTGAATCGACCGCAATGATTGTTAAAGTATCGGTGACTTCATAACTTGTTAATGGACAGCCGTTTTCAGGAAGAAAACTATTTTTTCCCAATGCGTCATCAACCATTTTTTCTTGCGCCCTCAAACCGTCAACGCCTGAATACCAATCGTGATTTCCCGGCAAAAAAATTACCTTGCCTTTAAAGTTTTTGGCCGCTTTTAATTGTGCCTGCAAAGATTCTTCGGCTTTTTGTCTGTTAACATCCGATTTATTTTCGGGCATTCCTTTCGGATAAATATTGTCTCCCATAAAAAGCAATACATCTTCCTTTTTTGAATTTTTTATACGCTCGTTTAAGGCATTTAAAGCTTCTGAAACTTGGTCGTTTTCAAGATATCCTGCATCTCCCACCAAATAAATATTGGTTCCCGGTAACTCAGTTTCAGAAATAATATTTGCTGTTTGTGTTTTGTCAAAAGTGGCACAGGAAAAGCTTAGAAAAAACAACGAAATAAGTAAAAATGACTTAATTGTTTGTGACATTGGTTTGGTTTTTTAGTTTTGAATGTATAGACTGTTAAAAGGAATTAACCTGACATTTATTCCGCAGTCAATAATCCATTGATTGAATTAAAAATCACTTAAATTCCTAAATATAGCAATGTTAATTTTAAAAATGCAGAAATTTAATTTTTTTTAATTTTTCCAAAAATAAATTGAGCGCTTCCCAGTATTCTTCAAAGTCTTCGTTATCTTTCCACAAAGCCTTGGAGCCGTGTTTTCCTTTTTTTGCAGGTATAAATTGTGTTTGATTTTCGTTTTTTTGAATTCCCGACAATAAATCGGTTAATTCCGCGGCTTCCTCTCTTGATGAGGTTGCAAACAGGGGTTTTCCAAAACCAGTCAATTTATTTTTTAAGGAACCTTTTTGTTCGGCAAAATAATCGCCCGGGCTAAAAGCAATGACAGCTTTTATTTTATCATTTGAACTTGCAAAATATAGCGCTAAAGTTGAAGAGTAGGAGCTTCCCCAAAGAATTATTTTTTTGTTGTATTTAGCATAAGCAAAATTAATGGCAGCTTCAATATCTTGGGCAGCGTCTAAATAAGTTGTTGGCTTTCCTAATTTTGTCGCTTCTGCAAAGGTTTCATTTTCTTTATCAAATAAAGTCCCCCCGGAACGTTGGTCAATCGCCATTAAATTGAAACCCATTTTCTGCAAATTTACGGCAATTTCGTAATATTCCGCCTTATTGTATCGCGCTTGGTGGCAAAGTATAATAACTGGCAATTCATCCGCATTATGATATAGATTTGCCGTAACTGTTAAACCATCTGGAGAGGGAAAACTAATTTTTTCGGGTGTAATTTCTTGCGCTTTTAGGATTGTTGACATAAAAATTAAGGCAATTGCTATCCAAGTTAAATTTTGCTTTTTCATTTGAAATTCAGTTTAAATTTTCAAGAATATCGGCCATTTTTGAACGTTTCTTATAATCAGAATCAAAATGGCGCCAAATTACCTTCATTTCTTTGGAAATAATAAAGGTGGCAGGAATTGGCAATTGTTCACTGTCGTCACTATGGCTTTCTTTTAATTTAGCGCCTAAAACCGTGTTATACATCATTCGCATCATTTTATTCGGGAGAAAAAGCACGTCGAAAGCTTCCGCTATTTTGTAATTTTCATCGTATAAAATGGTGAATTCAGCGCCTGTTTTTTCTATGGTTTTTTTGATGAATTCCGATTTTTCAGGAGTGACTACCACAACAGAAGCGCCTTTTTCGTATATTTTAGGAAACTGTTTTTGTAACGCTGTTAAATGTTTGTTGCAAAACGGACACCATTGGCCTCGAATAAAAATTAGTACCACGTTTCCGTTTTTTAAAGCAGCGCTTAATGTATAGGTTTTATCAAAAATATCTTTTGCTGAAAAATTAGGTGCCGTTGCACCAACTTCTAATCCTTTGGCCTGTGTCACTGATTTGAAATTATTATTTGAGTTCATAATCTTTATTTTTTTATTTTAAATTAAATTGACTTTTCTTCTTTTCCAAAATAGGTTGATGAATTGAATAAGCGCCAATACCAGAAATATGAAAGTGAAAATAACATTAAGGTATTTGCCAATTTCCCCTTTTTTGTCGATTAAAAAATAGTTGCCTGTTTGGGCGAAAAGCATCATTCCCGCAAAGGTTCCCAACAGTGCACCCAAAATAAAAATGTTGTTTTGATTGGTCTTGGGTTTGATTTTTTCCGTTCTGAACAAATAAAGATACATACCCGACCAATATGGCCATTGCATAAAATTTAAGCTGTTTAGCAGCAATCCCAAAACAAAAGGGAATTGGATCAATTGCAATTGCGATAAACTTAAATTTTTCTCATTGCCAATATTGAAATAAAAATAAATGGCAATGCTAGAAAAGAAAACAATCGTAAAAATATCAATGAACAACAGTAACTTCTTTTGTTCAACCAACCATTTTGCGCCAAAAGCGGCTATTTTTAGCACAATAAATTCAACCGCCACAATTCCTAAAATGAAGGAAGCAGTAGCCCAATTTCCCTTTTCCATCAAAATTTGCAAACCAATTACATTCAGATATCCCAAAGGCAATGTGCCCATTAGGCTGATGAAAAAACCTAAAGCAAAGGGATTCTTTTTGGATGCAAAACGTTTTAAAATGGTCATTTTAGCTGATTGATTTTAGGTGATTTGTTAATTTTTTATTGTCGGTCACCAACTGTCTCGATTGTTTTATGTTCAAATATGCATATCCTTTTTGATGGTTATAAGTGCTTATTTTATACAAAATATCGTAATGTTTTATAATTTCTTTCCAGGCAAAAAAGATAGAATGTTTGGGGTCGTATATATGCGTAGGCTCACTTCCTGCGCCATTCAGTTCTATAATGGAAAAGTTTTTTCCGTTTTCCAGGTCTTCTCTGGATTTAAACATAATATCCAGCCTGCCGAAATAAAAATCTGGAATTTGCATACAGATATTGTTAAAGGTTTCCGTTAATTTGTCATTAATCCAATAACTCATATCGGTAAATTTACTGCCGCGAACGTGGTTGCCGAAAGGCACTAAATTAAGAGCTTCATCTTTTGGCAAAATTCTAGCCAAATCATTACCGAATTTTTTCTTTAAAGCATCATATTGAAGCGCAAATCTCGGATTTTGAAGAATTAATTCTTCCACCGTATTTTTGCCGTTCCCTTTTACGATGAGAAAATCCTTATAAACAATCCCGGTAATTTTTCCTTTTTTCTCATTGGGCATTCGGTAATAAAACAAGCCAATTTCTAATGGAAATTGCGCAAATTCCTGTATTAAAAAATCGTAATTAACTTTTTTTAAATAATGTTTCAATTCGTGCTCTTGGTGTATTTTTTCAACGCGCAATCCCTGCAAACCCATATCCGGCTTAATGATAAAAGGAAATTTAATGTTAGAAGCCGCTAGTTGTTTTAAAATAGTTTCCCAGCTTTCATCGGCTTTAAAAAACAGGGTTTCGGGATAATATTGCTTCGGAATTAAATCATAGATTTCTTTTTTGCTTTCCAATGCGAATCCGCCGTTGATGATTCGCGGATTGCTTGCGTTGAAAAAACCCAACGATTTTGCTTTAATGCTTAAATAGATCCAATAGAAGTAAATTGGAAAATAAACCACGTTTGTGTTCCAATATTCCCAATGCAGGATTTTATGAAGGGTATTTTTTAAATTTCTCAAAATGCTGTTTTTTCAACTAATTCATTATTTTCCATATCCACATAGGTCATTTCAATATGGTTATTTTGTAATAAAAGTTGTGTGATGCTTAATGTTTTGGTGATGTCGTCCCGATTGATGACCAAACCAAATTCTGCATTTTCGGGTTGTGTATTCTTATGGAACGAAAGTATTTTTTCTGGCGACAACGGATTGTTTTTTGTGCTGAAATCTTCAAACCAATGGGAGCGAAGCGCTCTTTGCGCTTGATTGTAAAGTGTTGAAGAGGACCAAATATGAGGTTCTGAAACGGAATGCTCCAGCGCATATTTTTGTTTTTCATCCCATTTCAGTTCCACCAATTTGTTATTTTGAAAAACAATGAGCGTAAACGGCTCAACACCTTTTAATGATATTGAAGAAAAATGACTTATCGGATTTGATGCTTTTATCATTTCCATCAAAACAACACCCCTGCTTTTTAAATAATTGGGTTTCTTTTTATGATTTTCAAAAGCGCCGTTCAATAAAACGATAGCCGTGCCTTCATTTTTTGCAACTACCCAGGTGCCGCCGGCCTTTTCGTCTTTGGGATAGAGTAATTTAATGCCTTTTTCAGTATAAATTTTTGGCGAAATGGTAGGGCGAGCGGTTTTTTCATCCCTGTTGGATGTTAACACAAAACTATCTTTTAACGGAACAAAACTTACTGTGCACATATATTTTTATATCTTATTGTTGCCGGTGCCAATCCGAATGTTTCATCAATAAATGAAGCGCTGTTTAATTCGATCAAACCTACTTTTATCAATGCCTGATGATGAATGCTGTGTTCGAGGCAATAGGCCAATTCCCTGAAAAGCGTTGTTTGAATTTGCGTTTGTTTGCCGGGTTCCGAAGAAAAGTTGCCTTCCAAAATGAATGATTCATCTTGAATATCAAGCGACAAAACTGTTTGAATGTTGTTGATTGTCTGGATTGCAAAATCTTTGTCCGTTTCTATCAGAAAGTTTCTATCCCGGAGGTCATAATTGATAACTTTTGTGTCGATGCCCTTCGAGACGCTTTGATAAAATTCGAGAATATGGCGCACATGTTGTCCGATAGTTGCTTCAGAAAGCAATTTGGAGGCATGGGTATATTGTGCATTTGACAATTGCAGCAGGAGTGCTTTTATTTCACTTAAATTTTCTTTGCAGTAGGTTTTCATCTTCTTAAAAATTAATATTTATAGCCCGTTCCATTGTTATCTTCAAGATTTACGCCCAATGCCAGCACAATTCTATTCACAAAATTAAAATAGGCAATCACCAAAGTGGCATCCAAAATGGCGGCATCGGAAAATCCGACAGTTTTTAAACCGTCAACTATTTTCGGTTCATCAAAATCATTAGGATTCAATGTCAGACTTTCAGCAAAAAGGCAGAGTGCAGTTTCACGTTCATTCAATTGTGCATCAAAATAATTTTTGCGCAATTTTTGTATTCTGTCATCGTTTTTCCAATAATTATTCAGCGCTTGTGAATGGTGTATTTGACAATAAAAACATCGGTTTGAAACTGATGTGACCACCGCCATCATTTCTCTTTCGGCTCTGGAAAGTTCCGATTTGGAGAACATAATTTCCAGATACAAATCCATATGTTTTATAATACTTTCCGGACGCAAACTCTGAATTTTGTGCACTTCGGCAAGCTGCCCTCGTTTTTGGATTAAATCATCATAGATTTCTTTTAACCTGCCCGATGCATCTTCTTGTTGTATGACTTTTATTCTGCTCATATTAGTTCGATTAATTCATTGACAATATCTATGGCAACTTCTTGTTTTGATTTCATTGGAAATATTTTTATGTTGCCTTTTTTGTTTAGAATACTTATTTTATTGGTGTCAAATCCAAATCCTTCTCCTTCTTTTGGCGAATTTATAATGATGGAATCAAAATTTTTTGTTTGGAGTTTTAAAGTTGCATTTTCTAATACATTATTGGTTTCCAAAGCAAATCCGATGGATATTTGATGTTGGTTTTTCACTTTTCCGAATTCTAAAGCCAAATCTACATTTTTAATAAATTCAACCATAGAAACTTCCGCAGTTTTTTTGATTTTGCAGTCCGATTTAAATTTCGGCCTGTAATCTGCAACTGCTGCCGAAAATATGGCAACATCCGTTGTGTTAAAATAAGTTTTGCAAGCCTCAAACATTTCGTTGGCAGTTTTTACCTGAGTGATGTTTTGAATTGGCAAATTTGAATTGATGGAAACCGATCCGGAAATTAAAGTCACATCTGCGCCGTTTTTGTGTAATAGATCTGCAATGGCATAGCCCATTTTCCCGGATGATTCATTTGAAATGAAACGAACAGGATCCAAATATTCCCTGGTTGGACCTGCGGTAATCAGGATTTTTAAATTTTTTAACTTATTTAGCATTTCATCTGTTTATATTTTATTTTTTATTGGAACAGTTGCTGTTCGCCATTAATCATTTCTGTGTGTATCAAAATTTGTTATGCTCGTTTCATTAATTTTGGATTTTTTCTTCCTTCGTGTTTTAACAGAAGAATAGATAATGATTTTACCATTTCCTGACAAACCGAAATAATATTTTTTTAAAAACAATTATTAATAAATATTTAGATGGTTTCCTTTTATCAATTTTATCTCGGATTAAAGGAGCAACAAGGAGCAATGATGGAGCGGCTAGAACAAAAGCTAGCAGCCAGCTACGCAACCAAATGAAAATAAAATTGCTTGTAAACCCAACATTTACAATTACAAGTATAAATGAGATATAACTTGTTACAATAAAAGCCATAATTAAAGAAAATTTTAAATCTTGAGTTTTCATTATTTGGTGCAATTGTAAAAAGGGTTTATGATTATAAAAAAAACCAATAAGAAAGTAATTTCCTATTGGTTTTTTTACACTAAAAAGAAACATTTATTTTTTCCAAGCTCTGTCGGCAAAAGCGCTGTCAAGTTCGGGATTTGTGTTGTGATTTGAATAATTACTGATAGTTTTTACCGCAATTCCGGCAATAATGCCCAAAACGTTTACTTCTGTGTACCCAGTAGCTAAAAATTCATCTATTTCAGCTTGTGAAACATTGCCGCGATTGGCGGTTAATGAACGTGTCAGTTTTGACAATACGGCTAATTTAGCATCTGGAATTTGCTTTCCGTCGCGGATAGCGTTTGTCACCTCAACAGGAACTTTTGACATTTTATCGGCAATAAAACTGTGTGCAGCAGTGCAGTATTCGCAGTTGTTTTCATAAGCAACTGATAGAAATACGACTTCCTGTTCAACTGAATTAAAACCTGAGTTGGCTCTGAAACTATTGTAAGAATAAATATAAGCATCCAGTAAAGCTGTATTTTGCCCCATTTTTTTGTACATATTCGGTACAAACCCGAGTGCCTTTTGAGTTTTGTCAAAAATATCCTGTGTTATTTGAGAAATTGGATTGTTTTCTAATTTTAAATTTGCCATTTTTTCTGTTTTTAAGTCCGTTTGGTAAAATCAGGGATTCAAAATAAATTTAAACACGAACTGATTTTACCTTACGAACTCAGGGATTATGTTAGTAGTTTGCTTCTACGGTTACTTCAACTGTTTTTGCAATATTTGTTGATGGTTTTCCACTTTTGAAGGCTATCTTATAGTCATCAAGCGTAACATTCAATTTAGATGTTAAAGCCACTTTTCCATTTTTTACAATAATGGTCGCTTTTTCTTTAACAGGATTTGTAACGCCATTGATGGTTAATTCACCATCAACATCAACTGGATAAGAACCGTCCTTTGTGAAGTTTACTTTTGAAAGATCAGCAATCTTTCCTGTTAATTTTGCTTTCGGATTTGTTTTGGTGTCCAAAAACTTTTTGCTGTTGAAATGTTCCTGCATTAAGGCTTTTTCAAATTCAAAACTTTGCATTGGAACCGAAAATACAATTTCTCCTGTGGCAGGCTCTAAAGTGCTCACAGTTTTATAATTATTGGCTTCAATATTCTCTGCAGGTGTTGAGGAGAAAAACTTGAAATGTGTTGTTGAACTTACTAATTTTTGAGCCGAAGCATTAAAAGTTGTAAATGTTAGTGCTATTGCAGCAAGGGCTGTAAAGATTGTTTTTTTCATTTTTTTTCGATTTTTAATTATTATTGTTTATTTATTTCTACTTTTAATATCTACTATTTAATTGGAGGCCACAATGTCGCTTTTTTCAATAATTACGTTTTCATACATATCTAAATCTTCATCAAAAGTGGCACCCGACCTTATTACGCCTTTAATAGTTACCAGATCGCCAATTTTAATGTTTTCGGCGTTGGCATTTGTTTCGGGAGTAAAAGTGCAGCTTACGCCGGCTTTATCTCCTTCGTCTTTTAAAAGGATTACTGTTTGGCTGTTGAAATCTGTCGAAATTTTAGCTACAGTGCCAGTTATTTCAAGTACTTTAGAATTGCCGGCTTCGTCTAAATATTTGTCGTTTGCTTTTTGCGAATCCATCAAATATTCATTTACAATTTCGCTCGCTTGATAGTTGAAGTCGGTTTCTGTGTTTTGAACATCTCTGGCCGGTTTGTTGAACATATAATAACCAACACCGCCAGCAATTATAATTCCTGTGCCAATTACGATAAGCACTATTTTAAAAATTTTCTTTTTTGTTGTCATCTTTCAGTTTGTTTAATTTGTTTCAGTTTGCTTTAATTGAATGTATAGACTTTCGAACTTTTAATTCCTGACAATTAGAAATTATTTTTTAATATTATTTTGGAGAATCTCTTTATTTATTAGGTTCGTGAGTAAAAAATATTAAATTATTTTGCGGAAGTTTGTGCGTTTTTACTAATTGAAAACCCTTTTAATTCCCAATCCTTTAGACCATATTGTAAGTTGTAAACATTTTTATAGCCGTTTGCTTTTAATATTTCGGCAGTTTTACCGCTTCTGTAACCGGTTCGGCAGTATAGATAAATTGGTTTGTCTTTGGGCAATAAGAGCAGGTTTTCTTTAAAGCTGAAGGAATAATAATTTAATTGCTCCGCACCTTTTATATGTCCGCTTTCAAACTCATAAAGTGTACGCACATCCAGTAAAATGCCCTCTTTTTTTGTGATGAGTTTATCAAATTCTGAAGGATTTACAATTTTTATGGTTTGCTGCTGGGCATTAACAAAAAATATAGAGACCAAGGCTGTTATTGTAAAAAATATGATTTTCATTAAAAGACTGAATAAATGCGAATGATTAATTATGGAGAAAAAAGTAAATTCTAAATTGGCTTTACTTGGTTGAATACTATATTTTTGAAGAAAATAAACAACAATTAAGCTTTAGGCTTATTTTTCTAATTGTTTTAGAATTTGTTCCTTTCTTTCGGAAGAAAGTTTTAAGGTCTCTTTATTTGGCTGATGAATTTCAGCCAAACATTTCTCAATAATTTCACTTTGGTTTTCATAATCTGAACACTGGCTACAAACAGCAGTATGCATTTTTAATTGAATTTTTTCGACAGATGTTAGTTTGGCTACCAACCTTTTTTCAATAAGTTCTGTAGCTTTTTTGCAAGAAAGCATTAATATGTTCATCATTTTTTTCATCATCTTACCCAATTTAATTCTATACATTTTTTTAATAGCAGTTTAGCTCTGTGTGTTATTTGCCAATAATTAGACATTGTTATTTCAAGCTCCTGACAGATGTCTGCGCTTTTCTTATCTAAAATATATTTAGATTGAATGACAAACTGCCAATTTTCAGGTAAATCTTTTATGCAACCTAATAAAAGGCTGTTAAATTCGGGATTGTCCAGCCAATGTTGCTCTTCATTATCTGTTGCCTTTTTCCATTTGTCATGTTCATCAAAAAAACCATCTGTTGTTTTCATTTGTTGCTGATAATCATCGGAAGAAATAATAAATTGTTTTGATTTTTTTCGATAATGATCAATAATTTTATTGTTCAAAATGGCGAATAGCCACGTTTTTGGCTGGCTTTTGCCCTCAAATGAATCTATTTTATGATACGCGGACAGAAAGGTGTCCTGAACCAAATCCTCAGCGGTTTCTCTGGAAGATGTTTTATGGTATGCCCACGTGAAAAGTTCGTCGCTAAATTGGGCTACCCAACTTTCAAACAAGGTCTTTGAATTCTCTTTTGTTGATGTCATCGCCATTTTTAATGCTAAATTAGGACGATAAAGATACTATTTTAAGCTTTAACCATTTTACGATTTTATAAAAAAAAAAAAGATATAGAAATTGGTTAAAGTAAAAATTGAAGCCTTAATTTAAAATGTAGTGCAATATTTACATATTTTTGGGTTGAATTAATTTGGCAACAATTTCAGAAACTTAACAGTTGTTATATGCAATGGGAGAAAAATAGTTAACAATGCCTTAAGTAGCTGTTATTTTAAAAAAATTAAAATGAAGTGCTCAAATTTAAACCAACTCCGGTTGATTCAGGAACCACTCTGCAAACGCCGCCAATGCAAATTAATCCGCCACGCTGTCTTCCGTAGTTTAAAGAAAATCGTGTGCTGTTTTTAGTGTAGCTTCCTCCAAAAGTGTAATAATGTATTTTATTTATATCAATGCCGTAATTGTAGGAGTCATTTGCAAATATTGAAAATTTGGAGGAAAGATTCAATTCGGCGGTTGCGGCAAGCCAATTTTTCCGGTCATCATTTGTCCACAAATGTTGTGCTTCAAATCTAAATGATTTTGTAGGTAAAAATTGATAAGTGGCATCAAAAATTGCAATTTGCGCATTTACTTTCCCAGATCTTTCTTCGAGATATTTTTTGTTGTAAAATAAATTGATATAAGTAAAAATTGAAGACCATTGTTTAGACCATTTTTTACGAATTTCAACATTAAAATCGGTAAAATATTTTCTTCCGAAGTTTAAATAATCGGTATCAAATGTTCTATTATTAAGATCAAAATCAGCATCCAAGCCATACAATGTCGCGTAATTTACAGCTAAATTTGTCCCATATTTTCCGCCTAAAAAAGTCTCTTTTTCAAATTGATAGTATAGGTCAAATTGATAACCAATCTCTCCAGCCTTTTCAAAAGGATTAAAAGTAACCCCGGATTGTGTTTGATAAACATAAATATTGGCCAAACTATAATCATGTTGTTTGGTTAAACTGGGTAAATAATTTACAAGCTGCTCGTTGTCAATATTACCGTTCGTTTCTCTATCCGAATGAAACGTCATGTTTTCTAACCGTCTGAAAGTAGCGTTCAATCCAAATCCCTTTTTTGAATAACCGGTATTGTACAATAAAGCATTTCCTTTTGAAAGTGCGTTGGTATTTACGCTGCCAAACTCAAGTAATGCATCTTTATCTTTAATCACATATTCAGCGTTTGAATAAAAATTATTTTTCGAATAATTAAACCTGCCGGAGTAGGCATAGGTGTTTTTGTTAAAACCTTCGGCTGCATTTTCAATTTTTTGGGTACGGTTTAAAACGCTGAATCCAACATCTAAGGTTGACTTTTCAAATTTAAGCGCTTCTGAAATGTTAAATTCTGTGTCAAAACCATAGATCTCTCCTTCAGAAACATCAAAGCCAACGCGATGTTTTCCATATACTCCTGTAAATTGCAGGTATTCAAATGGCGCATATTTTATTTTTCCGCCACGGAGTGCGTTATTTATGCCAAGTTGTTGGTCTTCCCAAGAACGAAAAATTAAACCATTTCCAAATTGTCCATAAAAATAACCCGCAGTTAAATCTAATTTTTCATTTTTATAATTGGCAAAATAAGTGGCTACACCAATTTGTTTGTCAAAACTTGGGGAATAATTTAAAATGGCCTGTGGCGCATAACCTTCAATTTGAAGTCCGAAAGTAAATTTGTCGATTTGGCTATTTAACTTTAAATAATTATTTGACCGAAACCTGTCTTCTTCCGTAAAATTTCCCGTTTTTTTATCATCAATATAATATTGCGAGAAAGAAGTAAAATTTCCGCTAAAGGAATATTCTTGGGCACTCAAGGAAATTGAAATTGGAAAAACCAGAAAAATAAGTAGTCTTTTCATAATTAAATTTTAAGGTGTGTGTTCTTTTATTTTTTCATAAAGTTCTATCTCTGAACCCGGCGTATAACCCGATTGTGCATGTACAATTTTACTGTTCTTCACAATAATTAAATAAGGAATGGATGTGGCATTTATGGCGCGTTTAAACTCTTGATTGGTGTCAAATAAAATTTCATATTCCCAATTTTTGCTGTTCACAAAAGGTTTAACCCTTGATTTAGATCTCATATCATCAATTGAGACGGCTATAATTTTCACATTGGTTTCATTTTGCCAATCTTGGTAAATATCACTAATGGCGTCAAGTTCATTAATGCAGGGAATGCACCAAGTTGCCCAAAAACTAAAAACGGTCACTTTATTGGTGTCTATTGAAGCAATGTCAATGCGCTTTTCTTGGAGATCTTTCAGACTGATTTTAGGGAGGTTGGATTGTGAAAAAATGGGGGTGAAGTTTAAAACGGCAAGCATCAATATTATTTTCATCCTATAAAATATTTTAAATTCTTGATTTGAATGGAGTAGAAAAATTATTTTTATAAATTTTTTACTTCCAACAATTTATAACCTTTTAAACAGACGGATAAAACTTAAAATACTGACAATTATTTCAGTAATATGGAATAGTTGATTAATGGGAAAAGTTAGATTGTTAAAAAAAATTAT
>JAVVEF010000001.1:7959-119273 GCA_032251275.1 Lutibacter sp. | reverse complement strand
TTCCATAAAACAAATATACAATATTTTTATGAATATATTATCGCTAGGTTAATATCTACCGGCAGATAGCAATCTGTTACCGCTAAAAAATAAAATTAAAACAGATGAAATTTATTTGTATTGTGCTATTATATCTTTTACTTTTTGCAGTTTGTAAACTTCGGGAAACAGTTCTTTAATGATAGAATGGTATTCATAATCTATGGCCAACGCATCTTTTAAATGCATCGCGCCTTTTGAATAATTTTTAAATTTAAAATACAAACTGGCGAGCCTGTATTCTATTTCCGCAAAATCGTCGAAATACAATTTGGCTTTCAATAAATCTGTTAAAGCATCTTCATATTCCCCTAAAAAGCAAAGCACATCACTCAATCCAACCCAAATCACCAAATCCAGATCCTGCAATAAAATACATTGTTGAAATGCAATTACCGCCTCTTCAAAATAGTTAAGTTTTAAAGTGATTTCGGCATATTTTCGCCAGTAGATAGAATTTGACTCATCAATTTCAATGGCTTTATTTAAATAAAATAAGGCCTTGTCATATTTTTTGCCTTTAATATGCAAATTGGCAATGGCAATCCAGCCTTTGTCCAACAGCGGATCTTCCTGAACGGATTTTTTGTAATACTTTAAGGCTATGGTTGATTTTTTTAATTTTTCATAACATTCCCCAATCCTAAAAAAAACGAATGACGTTGGATCATCAAATTTTATGGTAATCTTATAATTTTCTATGGCTTCTTCAAAATAACCCAATTCTTCCAAAGTTTTTGCTTTTTCAAGGTAAGCGCCCACAAAATATTCATCAATCAATACGGCAAAATCAAAAGCGCGAAGCGCTTCAGTATATTTTTCAACAATAAAATATTGTCGGCCCAATTGGTGCCAGGCAATTTCGCAGTATGGATCTTTGTTGATATAATTGTTCAGATATTCGGCCGCTTCTATATGTTTATTTTGCATATCGAAGCAATAAATCACGTTATAAAGTGCGGAATAATCCTCAATATCGGCTTCCAGACATTTTGAAAAATTGGACAGCGCTTCATCAAAATCATCTAAATATAAATATTCCATTCCGAGCAATGAAAAAATATCAGCTTCATCTTCAGTATAATCCAATGCAATTTTCAACAAAGTTATGGCCTTAAAATGATTGTCCTTTTTAGAAAAGATACTTGCCTGCTGCACATAAATTTCATCATTAGCAGGTTCTATGGCCTGTAATTCTTTCAACAGCGCCGTAGCCTTATCATATTCTTCATCAAAAATCATCAATTCGGCCTGCAATAATTTTAACATCACAGAATTTGGATGTTGCTTTAATCCTAAATTAATTGCTTTTTTTGCCAAAGAATTTTTGCCTGAGTCTAAATAATAATGCACAATTTCCTCAAATTCAACAGAGTCGAAAAAATAAACACTATTGGTTTTTAGCATCGATTCAAATTTTGAAAGTGGTATGTTATTCTCTTTTGGAGTTAAAGCCATAATAAAAGTTGCCTAATTAGTGCTACATTAAAATTACGGCAACAAAGTAAGATATTAAAAATAACTTCTAAATGTTTTTAACAAATTAATTAACAAAATGCTTTATATTTGTATTCCAAACAATGTTTGGTACATTATGAGTAAAAAAATACTGCTTAGCTCAAAAGAAATTCAAATCATTTTACACAGATTGGCCTGTCAACTCATTGAGAATCACACCAATTTTGAAAATACCGTTCTTATTGGCATTCAGCCAAGAGGCACCTATTTGGCGGAACGACTGGTTTCCATTTTAGAAAATGATTACCAAATTCCAAACGTAAAATTAGGCTTGCTGGACATCACTTTTTACCGTGATGATTTTAGACGGAGGGACACTCCCTTGGAAGCAAATAAAACCAATATCAATTTTATTGTGGAAGATAAAAAAGTGGTTTTTATTGATGATGTACTTTTTTCTGGAAGAAGTATTCGTGCTGCACTAACTGCCATTCAATCGTTTGGAAGACCTTCAGAAATAGAACTTTTGGTATTGATTGACAGAAGATTTAGCCGTCATTTACCCATTCAGCCAAATTACAGAGGAAGTCAGGTCGATGTTTTTGATGAAGAAAAAGTAACCGTTCACTGGCAAGAAAAAGATGGTAAAGACGCTGTATATATTGTAAATAAATAATTCACTATGAGTCAGTTAAGCGTAGAACACCTTTTAGGAATAAAACATATAAATAAGGCTGATATTGATTTGATATTTAAAACAGCCGACCATTTTAAGGAAGTGATTAACAGGCCAATTAAAAAAGTGCCTTCACTTCGCGATATTACCATCGCCAACCTTTTTTTCGAAAACAGCACAAGAACAAGGCTGTCTTTTGAACTGGCAGAAAAAAGGCTTTCTGCTGATGTTGTTAATTTTTCTGCAAGCCAATCTTCTGTCACAAAAGGAGAAACCCTGATTGATACTGCCAACAATATTTTATCGATGAAAGTTGATATTATTGTAATGCGGCATCCCGCTGTTGGTGCCTGTGATTTTTTATCGCAGCACGTTAACGCAAAAATTGTGAACGCCGGTGACGGCACGCACGAACATCCAACACAGGCCTTGCTCGACTCTTTTTCCATTCGTGAAAAATTGGGCAGTGTTGAAGGTAAAAAAATTGTGATTGTGGGCGATGTGTTGCATTCCCGCGTGGCACTTTCAAATATTTACGCGCTAAAATTACAAGGCGCCGAAGTAAAAGTTTGCGGACCTAAAACCTTGATTCCAAAATTTATTGAGAGTTTGGGCGTTGGTGTTGAATTTGACATTAAAAAAGCCTTGGAATGGTGTGATGTTGCCAATGTGTTGCGCGTGCAAAACGAACGTATGGAAATTAATTATTTCCCCTCAACCAGAGAATATTCACAATTATTCGGAATCAATAAGCCATTGCTCGACTCCTTAAGCAAGAAAATTTTAATTATGCATCCCGGGCCAATCAACAGAGGTGTTGAATTAACAAGCGAGGTTGCCGACTCCGTTGACCAGTCCATTATCTTAAATCAGGTAGAAAATGGCGTGGCCATCCGTATGGCGGTCATTTATTTATTGGCGCAACAAATTGAACGAAATTAGTTATGATTGTCACTAAAACAGAAACATACACGCACATAAAACCTACCCAAATTTCAGCAGGTCAGTTCTTTGAAGGACTTAAGAAACGCTTCAAGGAATTTAAAGGAGAACACCTTATTATTGATTTTTCTGAGAAAATTAACATAGAAATTAAAGAAATTTTATTATTTTTGAAGTTGAGTGTGCAACACAGAAAAAATGGTACAAGTTTTGTACTGGTTTGTGAGGGTATATCAATTGATGATTTACCAGACGAATTAAATGTTGTTCCAACGTTTAACGAAGCATTAGACATCCTTGAAATGGATGCCATTGAACGGGATTTAGGATTTTAAAACCAATTGGCTTATTGATGAAAAAACTACTTTTAATTACTTTTTTACTGTTTTTCTCATTTACTTTTGCGCAACAATCCGAGAAAAACAATGTGGATGCAAGCAAAAATATTCCACAGGTAACGCTACTGTCTGTTTCTGCTTACCCAAATCCGTTTGTTACAGACACCAACATTAATTTTAGGTCGGTAAAAGCGCAAACCATTGTGTTTACGGTAAAAAATTTGTTGGGAACAACGGTGTATGAAGCGCAAATTGAAGCCAGTTCAGGCAACAATACCATTGCTTTCAACCGAAATAATTTAACCAAAGGCATGTACATTTATTCTTTGCAAACCGATGTTGAGATTATCTCCAAAAGATTGGTGATTAAATGAGTTTAAAACTCACGATCTTAGGCTGTCATTCTGCAACACCACGCGTAAATGCGCACCCGACTGCGCAATTTTTAGAAATCAAAAATCACAATTTTTTAATTGACTGCGGCGAAGGAACCCAAGTTCAATTGCGCAAATACGGCGTAAAATTCTCAAAAATTAAACACATATTTATTTCACATTTACACGGCGATCATTTTTACGGATTGGTGGGATTAATTTCAACTTTCAGATTGCTGAACCGTGAAGCCGAATTGCATATTTACGGACCAAAAGGCTTAAAAGAAATCATAACCCTGCAATTAAAATTCTCCAATTCCTGGACGCAATATCCCTTACTTTTTCACGAACTGAATGCAACAGAGAGCGAGCTTATTTTTGAAGACGCCAATGTTGAAGTGTACACCATTCCTTTGAATCACCGAGTTTACACAAACGGATTTTTATTCAAAGAAAAACTGGGAGAACGCAAATTAAATACGAATGCGATTGCAGCATACAAAGAAATTAAAATTTGTGATTACCAAAACTTAAAAAATGGCCGAGACTATACCCTACAAAACGGAACCGTCCTAAAAAACGAAACACTCACCTTTGATCCCGCTTTGCCTTTAAGTTATGCTTTTTGCAGCGACACCTCCTATTTGCCTGAAATTGTGCCACTCATAAAAAATGCCACCTGCTTGTACCACGAAGCCACTTTTTTAAAAGACAAAGAAGCACTTGCCACAACCACAAAACACGCCACCGCAACACAGGCTGCCCAAATAGCGCAATTGGCAAAAGTGAACCAATTAATTATTGGTCATTACAGCGGCCGTTATAAAAATTTGGAAGACTTTAAAACTGAGGCACGGGAATTTTTTGAAAACACCCATTTGGCTATGGAAGGCAAAGTTTTTGAAATTTCATAATTAGACTCATTGATAATTAATTCCCTTTAATTAACTGCTTAAATTTTACCGATATCGATGAAGATGATTTAGTTGACAGGCTAACAACATCATTAAAAAAGAGATTCCATAAAATAGTGCCTAAATCCAATCAGAAAAACTTTTAAAATAGTTTAATTATCGCTATATTTGATTTACTGCTAAAAAAATTTCAATTGCTTTTCATATAATAAACGTTTATGGTTAAACAGCCTTAGCTATACTTATATGCAAATTGAAAAAAGTGAATATTTACCCACAATTATTCAAAGCATGACCAAGAAACCAACCTACAAAGAATTAGAAAAGCAACTAAAAGACTTAAAAGAAGGCCGCGAAGAAATATTTAAGCAACTCCTCAAAAAATCTTTTGACATGATAGTGTTGCTCAATTCCAATGGAAATCAGCACTATGTCAGTGAATCTAGCAAAAATATTTTAGGTTTTCGACCTGAAGAGTTGACAAATATTCCGGTGATTGAAAAAATGATTCATCCTGATGACCGGGAAAAAACAATGTTGGCATTTCGGGATATTCTTGAAAATTCAGCAAATGGAGGAACGCAATACAGGCATCTTCATAAAAATGGAAGTTGGGTGTATCTTGAAGCCTTCGGAACAAATCAAATCGACAATCCTTTAATAAAATCCGTGATTCTGAATGTTCGCGACATCACAGAACGCAAAAAAACAGAACAACTCTTAAAAGCTAATGAAACCCGCTTAAAAGAACTCAACGCCATAAAAGACAGAATTTTCTCTATCATTGCACACGATTTAAAAAGTCCGTTCAACAGTATTTACGGATTCAGCAATCTGTTGACAGGTAAAATTGAAAAGAAGGATTTTGACGGACTTGAAAAATATGCCACCATTATACAAAATTCCTCAAAAAAGGCTGTGGACCTGCTTACAAGCCTTATAGAATGGTCTCGTTCCCAAACAGGAAGAAATAAATTTAATCCTGAATATGTTGAATTGGGATCCATCATCAATGAAGTGACGGATTTATTTAAAGATTCCGCATCACAAAAATCGATTACCATTTTTAAAGATTTACCGCTAAAGATTCCTGTTATTGCAGATAAGGCCATGATTGGCTGTGTTTTAAGAAACCTCTTGTCTAATGCCATAAAATTTACGCATGCTGGCGGAGAAATTAGCATTGGCGCAAACCAACAGGAAACCGAAATACAGGTTTCTATAGCCGATAACGGCGTAGGAATGAAAAAGGAGGCCATCAATAATTTATTCCAAATTGAAAAAAGTTATTCTACTTTGGGCACACAGCAGGAAGTTGGGACTGGATTAGGATTGCTACTTTGCAAAGAGTTTATAGAAATGCACAATGGTAAAATATGGGTTGTATCGGAATTGGGAAATGGCAGTGTCTTTAATTTTACCGTGCCGTTTAAGTAGTTCGAGCAGGCATATTCCTTATCATAATACCAAAAACCATAACACATAAAAAAGCCTCACTTTTTCAAGAGAGGCTTTTAATATTTTGTTATTTTTAATTATAAATTATCTGAAAGTGTGTAAGTGATTGTTAATGGAACACCAACTAAATCAACATTTCTTAAATTGGCATAATCAGTTGCAGCATCAGTATTATAACCTAATTGGTAAGTTAAGTTATGGCCTTTAGAAGGTCCGTCTCCGGTGTAAGTACTTCCAATTCCTGTAACGATATCTTGTCCAGTTCCTGATAAAGTAAGTGCAGTTGAAGCTGCTCCCAAAGCACCCTTACCATCTGATGAAGCCGCAGAAGCAAGTACTGTTAATTTTAAACCTGTTGGAACAGAACCAGAGGTAACTGCAACAGTTACTTTTCTTGACGAAGCTGCTCCTTTAACAATAGAAGAATAATTCATCCATATAGCAGAGTTTTTT
Source organism: Lutibacter sp. (assembly GCA_032251275.1). Classification (GTDB taxonomy): domain Bacteria; phylum Bacteroidota; class Bacteroidia; order Flavobacteriales; family Flavobacteriaceae; genus Lutibacter. Next base: position 112,621 of record JAVVEF010000001.1, on the reverse strand, counting down.
GCTTTTAAATCTTCAAAAGTCATTGGTGAACCAGCTTCTGTTGGCGCAGTTCCAGCCAAAGTAATTGCTGTTGAGGTAGCTGGTCCTGTAAATTCAAGATCCAACAAGGCAACTTCCGGAATGTTGATGGTTACTAAATGAGTAGCTATTTTTGTGTCTTGTGCAAAAGAAGCATTGGCAGATAAAACGATTACTGAGGCGAATAATAAATTTTTTAAGTTCATGTGAGGTTTGTTTTTTTTAATGGTTTGTTATTTTATTTTTTTGTATTGTTATTACATATTGATGGTACAAATATACTTCTGCATTAAAGCTTATATTTCAAAAAATAGGCGGGTAAACCTTAAGTGTCGGTGAACGGTAGGATTCTTTAGATGAATACACTTTAAAGCGGTTGAACTCTATGAAATGTGGGTTGGAAATTTGCTGAAAAACAGCTGGATTATTGGCCAAATTGGCTTTTATAAAGAATGAATACAACAATTCAACGATTTGTCATCCTGAGCGTGGAAGGAGCTTAGCCGAAATAGAGTCGAAGTGCAACTTATCAACATTTTAACAATAAAAAAAACACCATCCTAAAAAATGTCTTTGGGAATAGTGTCTTTTTCTAAATAGAAACCAAAATTAAATTAGTTGTCGGTTAAGGTATAATTGATTACCAGGGTATTACTTTGGTCGGAATCCAAATTGGCATAAGTGTTTGGTTCATCGCTCAATTTTAGACTATATTGTACATTGTTGCCTTTGTTGGCGCCTGCACCGGTATAAGCGCTACCTATATCGGTAATAATGGTGAGGGGATTATCGGTAAGTTCTTGGATTGAGCTGTTTGCTTTACCCATTGTTCCTGCACCTGCGCCCATATCTTCTGACACTTTAACATAAAGCTTAACGCCGGCAGGAATGCTGCCTTCAGAAATGCGAATGCTAATATCTCGGCTTGGTTGTGATTGTGAACCAATAATGGAAGAATAATTGATCCAAACGCTATTGTTGGTGTCTTCAAAGTTTAATGGATTTCCTGCTTCAACAATGGTAGTGTTCCCCAATGAAATGGCTGAATTGGAATAAATATTGATTAAGGCAACTTCTGGTATCTGTAAATTTATTTTGTGACTGTCATGATTCTCTTGAGCGTCTAAATTGCCAATCACTAATAAAAATAAGAACAGGGCTATATTTTTGTAGATTGTGGTCATTTTTTTGGCTTAAAAGGCATTCCATTATAGGAATTAAGATTTGTTTTTATTAATTATTCTAAAGTTACGAACAAAAAACCATAAAGCAATGAAAAAAACGAACTATTTTACCATTTGTTGTTTAGTTTATACCATTCATTGTTATTTAAATACTATTTATATTTTTTTACATCACTTTTGACGTGTTGATAAATAGTAAAAAGTACGTTAAGAAGCCCGCCTTTACTTAAAGTTACGCGTTTTATTTTAAAAAATTTGGGAGAAGTCTGAAAAATATATTTCGATTTTCAGAACTTTTGATATTTGAAGAAAAAATGGAATATTGGAAATCTCCGATGAGATTCTTCTAAAACCAGCTAAATGATTTTAATTTTTGTGGATAATTTTCAGCAGTTCGATTGATTTCGGGCAAAAAAAATAGCATCGGTAAGAATGAAATTATTGTTAAAAGGATTCTTGAAACATTTTTTGTTCCTTTTTTACTGCAGCTGCGCCAAAGCTATTTCTAAGTCAACCATCAACAGTTTCATATTTTGCAGTTGGGGTTCGGCATCATTTAAAATATTGACATCAACTTCTTTGCATAGGAGTGCAGACAAAGGCAAATCGAGCATTGCAAATTTGCTGCCCAATTGGTGCGCCCTGCTTTTTAATTCCGCCAAATTTTTGTTTTCAATCAATGCCGGAATTTCCTCAAAATTAAGCTTGAATTCATCCACCATCAATCCTTTTAATTGATCAAAAAACTCCTGGTCATCCATCGCGTATTCTTCCATAGATGCATAAGAAACTGGCGTGCTTTCCACCAAAAAATCAAACAATGCCGAATATGTCAAGGGTGATTTTGTGCTTGCATAAGAAGTTCCCGACAAATCCAACCCGGCATCATTTACAACCAGTAAAGGCAGTTTCATAAAGTCGCCAAATGCCAAAACAGACTCATTGTTAACAACAGATTGTACAACCAAATGCGTGTAAGTCCCAGAATTTAAAGCTGCATCCAATTCCCTAAAATCCGCGATGATGTTATATTGAATGCCTGTGTCTTGTGTAAGACACAATTTTAGGGCTTCTTGCTTTGTGCCATTTTCTTCAATAAAAAGTATTTTTACGGGCATTTTCTATGTGTTTAGTTGTTTTGATTTTTTAATTCGTTATCTTTTACCATTGATAATATTATCACATCATTATTGTAAAAAAAATGGTGGTTTTATAGGTATTAACTGGTAGCAGCACACTTATACCCTTAATTTTATAATCGACTATCATCTGGTTTATTTTGTTGCCTCCAATATCGAAACTAAATTGACTTAGACTTCCGTTGTTATATGGGATTGATTTAAATGGTTGATATCCTGGTGATATTAGACTTGAACTGGAAGATACTTTCATTTGAAGATCCAGATCTGGGAAACCTAAGGGCCAAGCAGGATCATCATCTCCTCTATTAATTATAACAGTAAATAGTTGATTTTGGAAAGTTGAACTTATCAATATTTCAGTCTGAGAACCTAAATCACTTTCATAGTCCTTATTATAATAGTCATTCCCAGCTTCGGTTATGTCATTTATTGGAATAGTAATATTAGCCATATTACCATTAATGACAGTAACAGTAAAACTATCTCCGTTTCCATTACCTTGACAAAACAAATTATTAGAAATTGCTAAAAAGCACATAAAAATTAATTTTTTCATATAGAATCGGTTAAAGTTAAAGTAATAGACAAAGTTGCCGTTTGGTTGAAGTCCAGTAATTTATAATCGTAAATTTCCAATGAATAAGTAAGTTTATATCCGTTATTGATGCCATCTCCGGTATAAGCGCCTCTAATATTGGAAATTACTGTTTGCAGGGTGTTGTTTAATGTCAGGATCCCATTACCGACGGGCTCACCCAACGCACCTTTGCCATTACCTGTATATTTTGAAGTACTCAATATTAAATTAATTCCCGAAGGAACTTGCCCATCAATATTAATAGAAATACTTCTGGAGGTATTTTCAAAAACAGCCGATGAAAAATTAATCCATTGGTCGTTATTCGTCGTTTCAACAGTAGCCATTTCACCTGCTTCAATAGCAGAAGATAAATTTAGCGTAACCGTTGAATTGCTGGGCTCTAGATCCAACATTGCCACTTCATTTAAGGTAAATGAAGCAGTAACACTTTCTGTAACTTGAGCATAACTTGAAATCGCACACAATCCGCATAGGATGAAAATTAGTTGCTTCATAATTTAAATATTTTATCGCTTTTTTTAACTTCCCTATTTTTGTTGGTGGCTTTAAAAAGAGCCTTCAATTCTTCATTTGACAGCACAACAATTGTTTTTTGCGTTTCACTAAAAGTAAAATCGTTCAGTAAATTTCTGACAACCAACTCTACCGTCCAATCGCCGGGTGTCAATTCTTTAAACCAAAATTTGCCGTCTTTGTCGGTTTTGGTATAATAGGTTTTGTCCTCTTTGGTAATTTTCACCACCAAAATAGGCAATTTTTTGATGAATTTTGAAGATTGCATCACTGTTGTTTCCTCAAAAATAATTTGTCCAAATAAAGTGCCTGTATTTCCCATTTCAAGTACCACTTCGGTTTCTTTATTTGGGACAATATCGATGTCAATTGGCTGTTGCATCACAATAATTTTATTTTTTGGCAAACTCGATTGTTTCACGTACAAACGATAGGTTTTGGGTATTAGATTGTAGAAATGGAAAACGCCTTTTTCATTGGTAATGGCAATATGCTCATCCAACAACACAAGAATCCCTTCTAAATTAACTTTTTCATCGGATGTAATTTTACCGATTAAAGAGCCTACCGTTTTATTTTTTGAAATAGGCGCATTCACCACAAAACTGTAAGATGCCGTAATTAAAAGTTCCTTTTTGATGGGGAAAACCGGCAAACTCGTTTGTGAAACTGCCAGGCTCAACAAATGTTTTCTTTGGTAGTTATAATTTACTTGCGCCTGTAAATAATTTTGGGCTTCATCCAACTCATCAAAATCGTAATTTTTTTTGTAAAAGGCACTCACATTTAAGTACGATTTTAAATTGTAGCGTAAATTTCCGCCGTAATAAAATGTTTTAACTACTTTATTTTCTGCGGATTGCTTGTTGCTTTGCTGGTAATCGCCATTAACGCCAACAATTAAATTTCTAAAAATATTTGCTGAAATACTTAAGGAACTAAAAAGCGTGCTTTGTGGCTCGGTGCTGTTTGCCAAGAAATTAATGGTTTTTCCAATGCGATTTTGCCACATTAAATCGTATTTGTAAGGCATCCGGCTATAAAATGAAAGCGTTGCCAGTTTTTCTTCAAAATTATAGTTCTGCAAACTTAACTGGTCTTCCTTATTCCGGTAATATCCTCCTACCCTAATCTTGTTATTTCTGTTGATGTTGTAATTAAAGTACGCCTGATATTTGGTGGTTATTGGCGACGAACTGTAATTAATGGTGTCTCTTACCGGATTGATGGCACGATACTCCGCCCCTATTTGCATATCAATTTTTTTGCTGAACCGGTAATTTGCCAGCGACAACAATTGCTTGCTGTTTCTGATATAGCCCTTATAATTTTTATCGGAATATTGCGCGGAATTGATAAAATCCCACTTTTTTAAATTTAAATAGGCTTCCAAAGAATAGGCAAGTCCGTTCGTTTTATAATTGCTTTCGTAAGCAATTTCACCATTCATTTTAAATCGGTTAAGGGTGTAAAAAGAAGCGATGTTAAAAATTTTGGAATTGAATTCTTCATTGTCTTCAAACAGCGTCCTGTTGATAAATCCCATTTCCAAATACGCTTTATCCGATAAATCCTGAGAAATTTTACCGCCATACGAATCGGAGATTTGTTTAGTGAAACGTGGTTTTACGTAAAATACGGTTGCGGTAGTTTTTCCAAAATCGTAGCTTAAAATTCCGCCGGTTCCATAACGCGAAGTTTCGGTAATATTGGAAAGCGAAAAATTTACGTGCCCTGCAACAACTTCTATTTTTTTGTTTTTGTAAAGCAGGCTGTACCTTTCATAATCGCCGAATCGCACAATATCGCTTTGGCTGGGACCGGAATATTCAAAATTTAAATAATGTTCATTGCCCTTGTCCAAAAAACCTTGTCCGCTCACCTTAAATTTAAAAACATTCAAGGTATCCAAACCTTTTAATGAGTTAAAAATAGTGGAAACGGTAACTGGGAAACGGTGGTACAAATCGGGTTTTTTGGTGTTGTTTGGGTAAAGTGTGATTGCCACGCGATTTGAAAACATTAAATCGTTTGAAATGAGATAAGCCTTTAAGTTATTCAAAACCATGGTTTTGCTGCGCACATTTCCAGGAACCTGCTGGTAAACAGCCACAACCATCGAAGAATCTGGTTTTAACACCGCGTTTTCCGGAACTATTTTAAGCGCATTGCTCGATTCAAAAATTATTTTCTCTTCACTGTTCCCATTATTTGTCACTAAATATTCACAATAATATTCTTTCTCAAGCCGCAAATATTCAGGTGAATTTAAAACCTCAACAGTTAAATTGTATAATTTAGACACGCTAAGCGCTATTTCCTGAGAAGCAATTGGCACATTGCTATTGGTATTTGTAATTTTCAGCAATGCTGTGTAAGCGCCGGCTGCGCAATGGCTATTGATGCCAAAAGTAAACAGCACAATTTTTTTGTTATTTGCGGCAACCTCCAACTTTTTTAGGTTTGTAGTCAGATAAAACTGGTCTGAAACCATAAACTCACTGCTTAAATTCAACGGATTGCCGGTGGTATTTGAAATTTCGAAAGCGATGGTATAATTTTTTCCGGGAACTAAATTTTCTGGGATATTTTTTGCAGAAATTTCAACAACACTATGTTGTGCTTCAACTTTTGTCATTGAAAATAAGATCAATATTAAAAGAAAAAAATAGGTTAATGTTGTTATTTCGGAAAAATTTCTCAAATTAAAACTGAAAAAAGACAGTATTTTTTATAGTCATTATATATGTTGTGGCTATTTATTTTCAAATTCCAAATCAATGGAATAAATATTTTTGCCATAATCGGCTATTAATACCGTAGAATAAGCGCCTTTTGGCAAGCCTGAAATATCAAGCGAAAATGATTTACAGGAATTTGGATACACTTTTTTAAATTTAACTTCCACTTTTTTTGCCTGTTCCCCGTTGGCATTAAATACTTCAAGAATTAAGGTTGGCTCTACATAAAATGTTCCTAAATTTTTTAAATCAACATTTATCAGTTTATTTCCGTCAGGTTCTTCAATTTTAATGTCATAAAATTCAAGTTCTGAAGGTGTTCTTTCATTAATGTCAGCAATAATTTGAATGCCATATCTTACCTTTGATTCCAATTTTACGCCAAATTCCAATTCATCTTCTTTTATTGGTTTTTCAATTTCAACCATTAAAACGCCCCAATAAGAACCGTCAATTTCAACATCATTGGGCACATTGATGGTGTAAATAAGTTCATAGGCTTCGTTTGCCTGAAAAACGTGTTCGTTGACATTGGTGGACAACCAGTTTTTGATAGAATTTTTATGACTGTTGTTCGCCGTTAAAACTGTTTCACTGCCGCATTCTTGAAACAAATCATTGAAATAGATAATAACGCGTTGCTCTGTTGCATCGGTGTTTTTTAAACTGATGACTCCGGTGATTAATTGTCCGGAAGCCGATTGATGCACATGTGTTAAGCCATTAAGGATGACAACACCGGCATTTGAGATCTGAAAACTCAAAAATAATAAAAGAAACAGTAAGGATTTTTTCATTTTTAAAAATTTATTTTTGCTAATAAATTGGGGTTTATAATCGATTTTATTTTACAGTAAATTTAGGCGTTTGATTAATTCCGGTTTGCTCGACCTGCTTACGGGAACTACATTTTTCCCAATAAGTACACTACTATCTTCAATATCAACAATCTTATTAATGTTGATGATATAAGACCTGTGCACTTTTAAAAATAGCCTTTCGGGCAATTTTTCTTCAATTTTTTTAAGGGTTGAGTGCACCGTGTAATTTTCTTTGTCGGTTTTAATCAGAATATAATCGCCTTTTGCTTCAATTAAATTGATGCTGTCATAATTAATTTTTACCAGACGTTTAAAAATGTTAACGTACAATTCGGTTTTAGACTCATTTACAGCTGTTATTATTGGAAAAACAGGAAGCAAATTTTTGGTATCGGAAAATAATTTAGCCTTTTCAACAGCTTTGTCCAATCGCACCTGGGAAATTGGTTTTTCCAAATAATCTACCACGCAATTGTATTCAAAAGCTTCCAAAGCAAAATTTGAGCTAGAACTGATTAAAATTACTTTAGGAGGATTCTTTAAGGTTTGCAGTAAATCAAAACCTGTAAAAGCAGGCATATAAATGTCTAAAAAAATAAGATCGACACTGTTTTGGTTTAAATATTTAAGCGCTTCAATAGGATTGTTGAAACTGGATACCAGATCTAAATTTGTATTTTTCGAAATTAACTTTTCAATAATAACTCTTACAATTTCATCATCATCAATAACAATACAATTCATAGGCGTTTTTTGTTTGTTTTAAACCGTAAATATACCCATTTTCTATATCAATTTATCAACAAAATCAATGCTTTATTGATTATCTTTTTTTGAAATGGTAAAATAAAATGTACTTCCATTTGAAACTTCACTTTCCACCCAAATTTCACCACCATAAAGGTCTAAAACCCTTTTTACGATGGAAAGTCCCATCCCGGTAGATTTCTCCTGATATCCAAGCGTGGTAAAAGTGTTAAATATTTTTTCGTGATATTCCTGCGGAATTCCCTGCCCATTGTCTTTAATTGAAAAAGTATAAAAATCTTCAGCCTCTTCAACCCCAATTTCAATCAAACCATTTTCTTTATCATTGAAATTAACGGCATTGCTGATTAAGTTCTGAAAAACCTGGCGCAATCGTCTTGCATCCCCTTTTAAAACAGGCAAATCGCCTTTTACAACGATGCTAATATTTTGGGGAATATGAAGGCTTTCTATTATTTTGGACACCTTTTTATTCAGATCGATGGTCGTAGTTTTTAGACTTGTAGCGCCAATCTCAGAGTAATTAATAATGTCTTCTAAAAACTTGTCCATCTTTTCAATTTTCGCCTCCATCAAGTTTAAATTTCCTACACTTTCTTTACCACTTTTTTCGATACAATCCTCTTTCACCCAGCTTAACAAAGCCGAAAGGCTTCTTAACGATGATTTTAAATCGTGCGAAACCAAATGCGCATAGTCATCCAACTGCTCATTTTGATATTTTAATTTTTGAAGTAATTGTTCTTTTTGAGACATGGTGTTAAACCTTAAGCTTCTACAAATTCATTAAAACACCAGTAATCCAGCACTGTTTTAATGGATTCAGAATAATCGCTGAATTTTAAAGGTTTTACCAAATAACCAGCAATGCCAAGCTGGTGGCATTCTGTAACATCTTTATGGTCGCTTGATGAAGTTAAAATAACGGTTGGAATATATTTTAAATGCGCATTATTTCTGATGATGCTTAAAAATTCAAGGCCATTTATTTTAGGCATATTTAAGTCGAGCAAAATAAGATCGGGCAACGATTCACTGTTGTATAAAATTTCCAAAGCTTCTTCACCATTTTTAGCTTCTATAATATTATGGAGATACGCCAATTTTGAAATTGTTCTGTTAAATTTCATAATTTCTATCATATCATCTTCAACCAGTAATATGTTCAGACTTTTTCTCATAAGTAGTGTGTTAATTATTTTTAAAATTTCTAATTATCCTAATTAAAAATAATCATCAAAGATCTAAAGATTGCTACGTTTTTTATGAAAGAATTCGACAAGTCTAATTTAAGTGTCGATGAATGGTAAATAATTGTCGATTAACAGAAAAACGTAGCTAACAAAAATTCTTCGGCTTAGAATACAAATTAATTCATTCTTTCCCTAAATTGCACACATGAAAGCCGTCACTGTAAAAGAACTCAAAACAGAATTGTCTCATTATTCACAAAAGGAATTGGTGGAATTGTGTTTGCGTTTGTCGAAATTTAAAAAGGAAAATAAAGAACTGCTCACCTATCTTTTGTTTGAATCTTCAAATGAAGAAGGTTACACCAGCACCATAAAACTGGAGATTGACGAACAGTTTGAACTCGTAAACACAAAAACGTATTATTTCATTAAAAAGAGCGTTCGCAAAATTTTACGCAACATTAAAACTGCCATTCGCTATTCAAAAAACAAGGAAACTGAAGTGGAGCTTCTCCTCTATTTCTGCAAAAAATTGAAGGATTTTAAACCTTCCATCCATAAAAATACGGTACTAAAAAACCTATTCGACAGGGAAATAATTGCCATTGAAAAAAAAATGCTAGCATTACACGAAGATCTGCAATATGATTACGAACAGGAACTTGAAAAATTAAAATTTTAAATTACTAAAAATCCATTGCCATAAACGGTTTAATTCTAATAAGAACAGCAATTTAGCCATTGTTGTTTTGGGCGCCTGCCTTTTGGAGGGCGTTACCCTTTGGGTCGGGCTTTCCGTTACAATCTTTTTTGAAGCTGAAAAAGCTTCAAAAAAGGATTTGCACTGCAATCCCTAACGCAGATGCTATTGTAAATAGAATTAAGTCCCATAAACCAACAATCAAATTGCTGATGGCATAAAAACTGGGGAATAGTTGCTCCTGAAATCTATTTTTTTTGTAATATTACATAAGCAAATTTCAACTCCAAAAAATTATTTTTTCATTTTCCTAATGAACCAATAAAAGATTAGCCATCGCCAAAAACAAAAAAATCCTATGAGCGAGCATCAAAACCAAATCGATCTGCTTCTTGGAAAGCTTGATGCACTTTTAAAAAAACAGGCCGTTTTTTCAAAAGAAGTGCAGGAATTAAAGGATGAAATTACGCAACTTCGCATTGATGCCGAAAAAAAGCCAACAGAAAAAGATGTGCCACCTAAGGAAGAACCAGTTAAAGAGCAACCCATATACACCACAACTGCAACTTCCAAAAAATTGTATAGAGATATCAATCACAGAATTTTAGGTGGTGTTTGCGCTGGATTTGCGCAATACTTTGGCATCAGCAGAATTTTAACACGCATTATCTGGCTGTTGCTAACCGTCTTTTTTGGCTTTGGATTTTTGGCCTATGTTGTATTGTGGATCGCTATTCCAAGAGCACCTGCAGCAACCCAAAAACCACAACCGCAATTTGTACAAAACACCAGCAAATCAGCTGAGCCAACTACTGCCAACCTGCCAAAAATTACTGTTGATTGGGAGAAATTTGTAGGCGAAAACCTCATCAATAAAATTGGAATAGCCATTACCGTAATTGGTGTGGGAATTGGCGCAAAATATTCCATAGAACACGAATTGATAAGTCCGTTAACGCGGGTAATTTTGGGCTATTTGGTAGGTTTGGTGCTCTTGGGTTTCGGATTGAAACTGAAAGAGAAATATGAAAATTTCAGTGCCGTTTTAGTAAGTGGCGCGATGGCTATTTTGTATTTTATGACCTATGCCGCATTCAGTTTTTACGCACTGTTTCCGCAAACAATTGCATTTGTTTTTATGGTAATATTTACGGTTTTTACGGTTGTAGCCGCTTTGAATTTTAACAAACAAATTATTGCGCTCATCGGCTTGGTGGGCGCTTACGCAGTTCCTTTTTTATTGAGCGAGGACTCGGGAAATGTGGCCGTGCTTTTCAGTTATATGACTATCATCAATATTGGAATTCTTGTGATTGCCTTTAAAAAATATTGGAAACTGCTTTATTTTTCGGCATTTGCACTCACTTGGCTCATTTTTGCTTCCTGGCACTATTCAAAATATGAAATGGCAGAACATTATGAATTGGCGCTGACTTTTATTTTTATCTTTTTTACCACTTTTTACGCAACATTTCTCGCTTTTAAACTGCTTCAAAAGGAAAAATTTGAAATTATCGACATTTTATTATTGCTTGCCAATTCCTTTGTTTTTTACGGATTTGGTTATGCCATTTTGGACAGCCACGAAATTGGATCCCAATTATTGGGCTTGTTTACGCTCGGCAACGCGCTATTGCATTTTATAGTTGGACTTGTTATTTACCGGCAAAAGCTGGGCGACAAAAACCTGTTTTATTTTGTTGCAGGCTTGGTGCTTGTTTTTATCACCATCGCTATTCCTGTTCAGTTAAACGGAAATTGGGTAACCCTTTTATGGGTTGGCGAAGCAACGCTGCTTTTTTGGATTGGCCGAACAAAAAATATTCCTGTTTATGAAAAAATATCCTATCCTTTAATGCTGCTTGCCGTAATCAGTATTTTTCAGGATTGGTCAACAGACTATAATTTAAATTATTATAGTGATGTATCAGAAAAAATTACGCCCCTTCTCAATATCCATTTCCTGAGTTCGGTTTTATTTATTGCCGCCTTCGGATTTATCACTTTTCTGTATCACAATAAAAATTATCCATCTGCCTTAATTTCAAATAAGGAATTGCAAAAACTGGTTTCTTTTGCGATTCCGGCAGCGCTTTTGGGGACGCTCTATTTTGCCTTCAGAATGGAAATTGAAAATTACTGGAATCAGCTTTATGCGGATTCCAATGTTATCCTCCATCAGTATGAACAGCATTTCAACTACGATTATCTGAATTTCAAAACCATCTGGATTCTCAATTATTCCTTACTTTTTTTATCGGTATTTTCTTTTGTGAATATCAAAAAGTTAAAAAACAGAAAGTTCGGACTTCTTAATTTAGGGTTTAATGCCATTGCAATTTTGTCATTTTTAACTCAGGGATTGTGTATTTTAAGTGAAATGCGCAAGAATTATTTAGAGCAAACGATGGCTGTTTACTACCAAATTGACGTTTTTAATATTGGCATCAGGTATATTTCCTTTGCTTTTGTTGCACTTGCGCTTTTTGCTACCTACGCTTATATCCGCCAGGAATTTATGAAAGTTGATTATAAAATGGCGTTTGATTTGTTGCTTCACTTGTCCGTTTTATGGATTGCCAGCAGCGAACTGATCAACTTGATGGAACTTGCAGGATCGACCCAATCCAACAAACTTGGGTTGAGCATACTTTGGGGCGTTTATGCCTTATTGTTAATTTCTTTAGGAATCTGGAAAACGAAAAAACATTTGCGCATTGGTGCCATCGCGTTATTTTCTGTGACACTCATAAAACTGTTTTTTTATGATATTTCGCACCTCAACACCATTTCAAAAACCATCGTATTTTTGTCGTTGGGCATATTGCTTTTGATCATTTCATTTTTATACAACAAATTTAAACACCATATTTCCGATGAAATTGAAAGCTGAAATAAGCGCTTTTTTACTGATATTGTTTTGCTCTTCTTCCTATGCGCAAATGAATCAATACAATTATAAACGGGAATTGCAGGGAATTAAGGCGACTTGGCATAAGGTGGTGTTACCTGAAGAAATCTTCGGAAAAGTGGTGCACAATTTGGCCGATATTCGAATTTTTGGAATTACTTCGGCCAAAGACACCATTGAAGCTTCGTACTTGCTGAAATTAAAAGACGAAAAAATAGTTGTCAAAGATGTGAATTTCAGATTTTTGAACACCACGCAAAATGAAAATGGCTATTATTTTACGTTAGAAGTGCCATCAGAAGAAGCCATCAATCAGTTAAAACTTGATTTTAACAAGCAAAATTTTGATTGGAAAGTAACGCTCGAAGGAAGCCAAAATCAACAGGAATGGTTTACTGTGGTTGATGACTACCGAATTTTGTCTATCAAAAATGACGAAACCGATTATCAATTTACCAAGATCATTTTTCCGAACGCAAAATTTCATTTTTTCAGATTGCTCATCAAAAGTGAAGAAAATCCGGAATTGGTCAATGTAAAGGCCACTTACAATGAAATTAGCGATGGAGGTTTTATGGATTACGCTATTGCAAACATTAAAACAATTAGGGAAAAACAAGCACAGCGCACGGTACTTGAAATTGACTTAAAATCGACTGTGGCCGTAAGTTCCATTCAAATTAAAGTGAAAGACACTTTCGATTATTACCGTCCGATAAACATTCAGTATGTTGCTGACAGCGTAAAAACGGAACAAGGATGGAATTATTTGTATGAAAATCTGACCACGGGAACGCTCAATTCCATTGAAAATAACGAATTCAAATTTGAAAGCACCATCCTGAAAAAACTAAAAATCAGTATTTTAAACCAGGACAATGAACCCTTAAATATTGAAACACTTGCCATAAAAGGATACGTGCACGAATTGCTGGTCCGTTTTACGGAACCGGCCACTTATTTTTTAACCTACGGAAACAAAAAAGCAACAAAACCAAACTACGATATTGAACGATTTGTTACCAAAGTTCCGGATACCTTAACCGTTTTAATGGTGGGAAATGAACAAAAAATTGATAAAAAGGACACAACAAAAGCGCCATTATTCAAAAATAAAATGTGGTTGTGGGGACTTATGGGCATCATCATTTTAGTGCTCGGCTGGTTTTCCGTTAAAATGATCGGTAAGAAAAGGTGAAGTCCGAAGACCGAAGACCGAAGTGCAGCAAATCCAAAATCGTAAATCGTAAATCTAAAATATGATATCGTAATTCTAAAATCCTAAAGCCGTATCTTTGCGCAATCGAAAACAATATGAACTACACATTGCTCTCTTCGCCCCTGCAGGGATTTACCGATTTTCGGTTTAGAAACGCCTTTAACACAATTTTTGGTGGCATAGACACCTTTTATTCGCCTTATATTCGTTTAAACGGAAGTTTGGTGATCAAAAAAGCGTACGAGCGCGACTTGCTGCCCGAAAACAATGTGGGTTTGGAAGTGATTCCGCAAATTATCACCAACGATGCAGATGAGTTTTTGTTCGTGGCCAACTACGTTAAGCAACTTGGTTATAAAGAATTAAACTGGAATTTAGGCTGTCCATACCCAATGGTCACCAAATGCGGAATGGGTTCTGGATTGATAAGCGACCCGGAAAGAATTGACAAAATTCTTGAAAAAGTACACGCCGAATCGGATATTATCGTCTCTATGAAAATGCGTTTGGGTTATGAAAATACTGATGAAATTTTGCAGGTGTTGCCCATTTTGGAGAAATATCCCGTTAAAAACGTGGCCATCCACGCCCGCATTGGAAAACAATTGTACAAAGGCGGCGTGCATTTGGATGCTTTTCAACAATGCGTAAACCAAACCCGCCTGAAACTATATTACAACGGCGACATAACTTCGGTGGCAAAATTTCACGAAATGCAGGAACGCTTTCCAAGCATTGACCACTGGATGATCGGACGCGGGTTGATTGCCGATCCTTTTTTGCCAAGTATGATAAAAAACAATACCACACAATACCCTGCAAACAAACTTGAAATGTTTAGGACGTTTCACGACACGCTTTTCCAAAATTACAGTGAATCGTTATCGGGCGCAACGCATCTTTTATTGAAAATGTACCATTTGTGGGAATACTTTTCCGTGCTGTTTACAAATCCGCACAAAGCCTTAAAAAAGATAAAAAAAGCGGGGAGCATCAAAAATTACCAAACTGCGGTAAATGAAATTTTAGCGGCGGAACGCGATCTTCGTTAATCTGTTATGGTCGTCTTGCAATATTTGTCTTTAAGCACAACTTCTGTTAAAATAATTTCCAATTTTGAAGTAAATTATGCGCCAAAAATGTAGCCAAAAAATGCCATTTCTACAACAATCCTTCAATGCTGTAAATCGTCAAAAATAAAATTTTAGGATATCGAAAAAGCCCAGTAAAACAAAGGCCTGCAGGTAGGCAAAAGGGAGGATACTCCATACATACTCCATAGATACTCCATACATAGTGTTATAGTAGTGTTATAGTGACTATAACACTCGGCCTAAAAAATGGCCGAAAAAGACTCAAAAAATAACCCTCTTTTTTGCTTCAAAAAAACAAAAAAAAGAATAGAATTTTGATGCATTTTTAAAGTAAAATCTGCCAGCAATAAAATCGAAATTTCGATAAAGAAATGACAGAAGCAAATTGATCCTTAATTAAAAAAAAACTTGCTTTTTTCTCAAAAAACCCCTTTTCAACTTTCCCTTATTATTTCAATATTTTTCCTATATTTGATCGACTGCTAAAAAAATTGCTTAAATATTCACATAAAATGATTGTTGTTGGGCTGATGCCTTATGTGTACGTATTTTGGTTGGGTAAATAAATTGGCTTTAATTTGAAAAAAACTACAAAAAAATAAACATATGAAATTAGAAAAGATATTAGACAAACTGGGCTCACTTGAGAAAAATTCATTTATTAAAATTATTGACAATATCATTTCAAAAAATCCAAAAAACATTAAAGAAATAGAAAAAATTTTAATATCAGTTGACAAAGGCTTAAAATCTGTTGATAATCAAAATGTTGCAAATATTTTTGAACTAACTTCAAACGACTTTTCAAAACAAATTGAATGTGAATTTCAAGAAGTTACATCACAATTAGATATATTAATAGATATTATTATTCGTGATGGGAACTGTATAATGAAGCAAGATTGGTTTTCAAGATTATACGAAAAGGAAATTAAGAATTTAAACACAAAAATTAAATTTCTAAATATTGAGTTCGAAAATGAAAAATCGGAATTAAGTGCTGAGAGAAAACGCGATTATAGAATTTACAAATCGTGTTTAACAACAGCGTATAAAAATGATGTAGCAAACAATCGAGAATCAAAAATAACTTCAGATGAGCTATCCATAATTTTAACGCTTTCAAAAGAGCTCGGTCTATCACAAGAAGAAATTAAACTAATTAATTACACAATTCTGCCAATTAAAAAATTAGATATACACGATCTAATTAATAGCTTAAAAAACATCGGTGTTATTTTTTACACAAAAAAAGACAGTACAATTTATGTTGCGGATGAAATGGTTAGGCTTTTAAGAAAAATAAGAAAAAAAGAAGTTGCTGAAAAATTCAGTAGAAGAACATTAAAATTATTAAGAGAGCCAATAATAAATCAAATTGCAAAAAACCACAATATTGACAGAAAATTATCCTATTCTGAAAAAATTGAAGAAATCATTAAAGAAGGTGTTTCGTTTAGAAGCTTACTTGCGTCTGAAATTTACAAAGATGGAATTACAATATCTGAAAAGAAAAAAACACTAAACGAACTTTGTGAAAAAGGACTAAATATAAATAACTTAAAAGGAAATACCTTAGAAGACAAAATTAACAGCTTAATAGAATATTTTGAAAATGTTGAAAAAGATGAAAAAGTTGGCATTTCACTTGATGGTTTTGAAAAATTGTTAACAGAACTTAACCAATCGCTACCAAATTTAAACAAACAACTAAAAGACCATTATGAACTTGAAGATGAATATGTTTTAAAGGCCAGTTTTCTGCTTGATTATAATATCAAACCAAGAGATATTTTGGATTTAATAATTAAAGAAGACATCTCAAAATTCATAAAAGATAATGGGATAAAGCAACGAGGCGATGACCTTTTCAACATATTAGAACATTATAAAGATGTTGAAAATTTATATTTGGAGAATTATGAAAATGTTGGCTATCGAAATTTAAACTTATTAAAAGAGAACGGAATTTCAATAAAAGAAAGTGAGATAGGTTTAAAATTTGAAGAGCTAACCAAATTAATTTTTAAAGGTTTAGGATTTAATGTGGACGAAAAATTTAAAAATCAATTGAATACAAATAAAGATATGATTGATATTCTGCTAAATCTTGGAAACAACGAAGTTATTATTGTTGAGTGCAAAACCAGCAAAGAAAAGGGCTATAATAAGTTCAGTGCTGTTTCAAGACAATTAAAATCATATCAAAATTTAGCTTTAAAAAATAATTTGAGAATTGTAAAAATATTACTGGTTGCTCCAGAATTTAGTGATGACTTTGTGACCGATTGTGAAATGGACACCGAAATGAATTTATCATTAATTTCCGCTTCAACGCTATCACATATATTTGATTCATTTAAAACGTCAAAATACCAGGAATTTCCTCACGTATTATTTCGTGATATCTTGATTAATGAGGAACGCATTTTAAAAGCATTGAGTAAATAATGCTGATTAATAAAACCATATCAACCAATATTTTCAGGTTTACACACAAATGTTATGATCACGAAAAGTAATTATCAAATGATGACCATTTTATTAAATTTATGATAAAAAAATTATTTCTTAATGATAATTTTATTCTGTTTTTAATCATTTTAAATTCGGTGAATATTTTTGTTGGCGGTTTTGATAATGGAAGCAGAAATGACTTTATTTTATCATTAGTTGATCATACAATAACTATTCTTTTCATTTGTGAGTTACTTATAAAACTAAATGAATATGGTAAAAATTACTTTATTTCAAATTGGAATAAATTTGATTTTGTACTTATTTTACTTTCAATTCCAGCACTAATAACATTTGCGTTTTCCGTTGAAATTAGCGATTTAAGTTTTTTACTTGTATTTAGAGTTATGAGAGTTTTTAAGTCATTCAGATTTTTAAAATTTATTCCAGGCATTGACAATTTGATTAGAGGTGTAAATCGAGCGCTTAAAGCTTCAATTATAGTTTTGCTTGGATTTATTGTTTATATTTTTATAATTGGTATATTTTCATTTTATTTATTTAAGGATAGTTCTCCAGAATATTTTGGTAACCCTATAATTTCGTTATATTCCATTTTCAAAATATTTACTGTTGAAGGTTGGTTTGAAATTCCCGAAAAAGTTACTGAAGGTCTTTCATCAATAAATTCTTTTTTTACATTTATTTATTTCATTTTTGTAGTTCTTAGTGGAGGAATTTTAGGACTTTCATTAGTGAATTCTATATTTGTTGACGCAATGGTAAGTGATAATAATGAAGATTTAGAAAAAAAAATAGATCGTTTAGAAACTAAAATTGACAATCTTTTAAATCAGAAGAAAGAATTATAAATTTATAAACTGAAATCTTTCAAAAAAAAATCTCATACCCGTTCGCGCGGATTTGCAATCCGTGATTCTGTAAGCTATGTCACCAATATCAAATCCTCACTACCGCACAATGAATAAAATTTGATTATTTTAGCATACATTTCTTATTCAAAACCCAAAAATGAAAACCTACAAGCACTTCGAAACTGATCGGTTAATTTTAAAACCCACCACTTCAGCGGATGCCGAATTCATTTTTGAATTGGTCAATACGCCGAAATGGATTGCAAATATTGGTGACAGAAACGTGAAGTCCGTTGATGCTGCAAAAACGTATATTAAAGAAAGGATGACTCCACAACTGGAAAGACTTGGCTATGGAAATTATACGCTTATCAGAAAAGTTGACAACATTAAAATAGGCACCTGCGGATTGTATGACCGTGAAGGTTTGGAAGGCATTGATCTTGGTTTCGCGTTGTTGCCGGCTTATGAAAATTTGGGTTATGGCTATGAAAGTGCTGCAAAACTAGTGGAAATTGGCATTAAAGAGTTTCAAATTAAGCGCATCAGCGCCATTACCACCAAAGAAAATATTGCCTCACAAAAACTCATAGAAAAATTGGGACTCAAATACATCAACACCATAAGAATTCCAAATGATGAGGAGGAATTGCTGCTTTACAGTTTATAATGTTTCACTTCATTATAGTGCTTTTTTGCCGCATTTATAAGCGTGTAATCTTTTGGACTCTCAAAGATTCAAAAAAGACTTTCAATTTTGAAATGGCAAATTTGTTGAAGAAACAAATAAGTCCGCACCAAAAACAATAAGTTAAAAATCACCTCACACTGCTTTTAACCTAAAAGGAATCTCCTTCACAATCACCAATATTTTAATGCCCGCCAAAAATATTTGTTATATTTGCAACAATGAAAACACTCTGCATTGTATTGTCATTATATGTTTTTGCCCTATCTGTGGTGCCTTGCTGCTCGGATGATAACTGCGATGATGAAATAACAGAAAATCATTCACAAGAGCCCAAAGAAGAAGGCGATTGCAATGCCTGTTCTCCATTTCTTAACTGCGGAACCTGTATTGGCTTTGTGTTCACAAATTTACAGATTGACATCGATGAAATTCCTGCTGATGAAGATCAATTTGTTCTTATTTACAAACCGCAATTTCCTGATGATTTTTTTAATAAAATATGGCAACCGCCAAAAATAATTTAATCATAAAATTAGCGCGTTTCGCCACTATTGTTTTTGGTATATGGCGCAGCGTAAACAATTCTTAATTTATTTACTTAATCATTTTACAAATGAAAAAAATCATTTTGCCTTTATTGGCAATCATATATACCTCATTGGCTTTTGGGCAAAACACTTTTAAAGCCATCATCAAAGACGGCGAAAGCAAAGAATTACTTTTGGGCGCAACCGCAATTTTACAAGGCACCACCAATGGCGCCAGTGCTGACCAAAACGGTTATCTTGAACTCAAAAATATTCCCGACGGAAAACAAACCATTATTTTTAGCTATGTTGGCTATCACGGAAAAAAGAACACATTTATTTTTCCTTTGACTCAAACCGAACCCTTTGAAATTTTACTTTCTGCAGAAGAAGGCGAAGAACTGGATGAAGTGGTGATTACTTCTACGCGTTCCAGCAGAACCATTGACAATATTCCCACAAGAATTGAAGCCATTTCGGGTGAAGAGCTGGAAGAAAAGGGAAACATGAAACCCGGAGATATTCGAATGATGCTGAACGAAAGCACAGGCATTCAAACCCAACAAACTTCAGCAACAAGCTACAATTCAAGTATCAGAATACAAGGTCTTGACGGAAAATATACGCAATTATTAAAAGACGGCTACCCGCTATATGCAGGATTTTCGGGCGGATTAAGTTTGATGCAAATTGCGCCTCTTGATTTGAAACAAGTGGAAGTAATTAAAGGCGCTTCGTCCACGCTTTACGGTGGCGGCGCAATTGCGGGATTGGTGAATCTTATATCAAAAACTCCAAAAGAAGAAAGAGAATTGAGTTTTATGCTTAACGGAACTTCTGCAATGGGTTTGGATGTCAGCGGGTTTTACGCGAAAAGAAATAACAAAATAGGCACAACCATATTCGCATCCTACAACACTGCAAAACCTTATGACCCTTCCAATATTGGCTTTACCGCAATCCCCAAATTTACGAGATATACGGTCAATCCGAAAATATTTGTGTATTTCAATGACAAAACCACCTTGAATGCCGGTGTGAATACAACCATTGAAGAGCGCATTGGCGGTGACATACATTATATTGAAAACAAAGGTGATGAAACGCATAGTTATTTTGAGAAGAATAATACAAATCGTTACAGTGCCCAACTAGGACTTGACCATACCATAAACGCCAACTCAAAACTGTCATTCAAAAATAGCTTAAGCTATTATGACAGGGCCATTGAAATTCCAGATTACAAATTTTCGGGGGTTCAATTGGCTTCATTCAGCGAAGCAACCTACAATCACAACCTTGAAAAGTCAGAATGGATTGTCGGTTTAAATTTATGGACAGATCAATTTAACCAAGATAAATTGGATAACTCAAAAGTGGTTGATTACCATTACACAACCTTTGGCGGTTTTGTTCAAAATACCTGGAACGCAACGGAAAAATTTATTCTTGAAACCGGTTTGCGTGGCGACTATCAAAATGAATATGGCTTTTTTGCATTACCTAGAATTTCCGCACTTTTAAAAGTGAATCCGAAATTATCAATGAGACTTGGCGGCGGTTTGGGCTACAAAACCCCGACAGTTTTTACGGAAGACGCCGAACGAATTCAGTTTAGAAATGTATTGCCCATCGATATTTCAGAAACAGAAGCAGAGAAATCCATCGGTGGAAATTTTGACATCAATTACAGAACGTCACTTTCGGACAACATGTCTTTTAGCATAAATACCTTGCTTTTTTATACCCAAATAAAAGATCCCTTGATTCTTACTCCAACCACTGAAAATTTATATGAATTTCAGCAACCAAATGGTTCAATTGATACTAAAGGAATTGAAACAAATGTAAAACTGACTTATGGAGACCTAAAACTTTTCATCGGATATACTTTGGCAGATGTCAAAGAACATTACGACGGAAAATCAACAACTTTTCCATTGGTGGCAAAGCACAGGCTTAATAATGTTTTGATGTATGAAATTGAAGATTCCTTAAAAATGGGCTTGGAAGCCTATTATTTTAGTCCGCAAGAACTAAATGACGGTGCAAAAGGCAAACAATATTGGCTATTCGGATTTATGGTAGAAAAAATTTGGGATTCGTTTTCCGTTTTCATCAATTTTGAAAATTTTGGGGATACCCGCCAAACAAAATTCGATACCATTCATACCGGCACAATTACCGACCCAACATTTAGGGACATTTATGCGCCGGTTGATGGATTTGTAATAAACGGCGGACTGAAAATAAAGTTGTAATTCCAATACAAAAAGTATTTTCAAAAAAAACAAATGTAGAGAACTACAAATCAAACATAGATGCTTTTCGCGTCCGTTTTTTCAGTTTAAAAATTCGGTCGGCGTAATATTCCTTTAACTCATCTATAAACGTCAGCGGATTTTCATATTCCGTCAGCACTTTATAGGTGAGTTTTGTTTTGGCGGCTTGCAGTTGCTTTTCCAATTTCAGGAGTTCATTTAGTAAATAAGAATCAGCTGTGGCAGTTTTTTCAGAAAATTTAGGGAACTGCAACATCGCGTTTCCACTAAAAATGTGTGTATGAAAACTTTGCAATTCGGCCAAATTACCGGTTTGGTAAATTTCTATGAGTTTAGTGGTCACTTCTGTGGCGAGGTCAATTTTTTCGTTGTGCATAGAGAATTTGTCGGGATGCACAAAAAGCATGGCTTCCCGATACAAGCGTTTTTTTTCTTTTTGATCATCATTGCTGATTACATTCTCGCTGTTTTTGATAATCACTTTTAAGCCTGCCAAATCCTTAAAGTTCTTCCCTTTCTTTTTTTGCGCAAAGCGTTTTTCCTTTTTTGCCAGTTGCACTTTTTTATAAAGCACTGTCAACTCCTGTTCCTCAATAAGTTCATTGGTTAAATGTGAACGTAAAATAACTTCAAAAGCAGTTGTTTTTTGCTCAATATCTTTCAACTCCTGCTGTAAATGCATAATTTTCGCTTTCAACAGCAGTTGTTCTTGTTCATTGTCTGTTGTTATTTGAAGATTTTTATCGGACATATACCAATTTATGGAAAGCGCAAAGTTGCAATAAAATATACATTTTAAATTTATTGTTTAACAAATTTTCGTGGTTAAAGAAAATATTGACAAAGATTTAAAAAATATTTATAAATTCTGGATACATTCTGTCAAAACCAGGTAGTGACTATATTAACAAATAGTTACCTTTTTAATTCCGCAAGCAAAATCTCAATTACAATTAAGTCATCTCTTTGATTTCTAATATAATTTTATTAATTTAGAAAATTAATAAATTATTAAACAGTTTTTTTAATGAAATTTAGTACCAAAAAAAACAAAAACACTTCCACTCCTACTAAAGAATTTGTTTTAAAAAATTACAAAACATACGTAACACATTATGAATCCAGAAAATTAAAACCTATGCCATTTGCGGAGTTTTTGAAAAACTACAGTCCCTAAAATGTCTTTCATTTAAAATTTCATTACATTTTTATTTTTTTGAGAGAAAAAACAAATTCTTATTGATGAAATACTGCCGTATTCTTTTGTCTGTTTCGGATTTTTTAGACTGAATAATATCGCTGTTAAAACTAAGAAGTGTTTTAATTTTTAGGTTTATTTCATCGAGTTTCTGTACCTTAATCCGCTCATTGTGGGCCGCGCTGTATTGCTTTTCCTCTACAATACTCAAAATTTTATTGGAGTTTACCACCGTGCCCAAAACCAACAATTTTATAATTTCCATCGCTTTTTGGTCAAACTCAATAAATTTATTCTGATACCGAAGTCCATTGTCCAACAAAATAATTTTCTTCCTTTTTTTGAATTGCTTAAAACCAACATTGGCCAACAGCGCCATCAATAAGATGCCAGCCGCCAAGGAAAAGGAGCCTTTTAATAAATTATGATTGCTGTAAAATGCTTGTTCGGAAATGAATTCCCCGATAAATTCATTTTCACTGGCACTTCTTAAATAGACTTTATTGTTAGCACTATTTGATCTGAAAGTGAAAAAATAAAAACGGTCATTCAAAAAATAATGATTTAAAGCGGGTATTATATTGTGGGAGTACTTACCGTGTTTAAATTTTGTGAGTTTGTTATATCCTAAATCTATGGTCGACATGCCGTTTGTATAAAACACCAACAACGATTTTTTATAACGTATTGGGTAGGTAATATTGGTTAAATCAATAAATTCACTTGTTCCCAAATAACGCCATACGTTCGATTTCAAATTGTATTTCCATACTTCATTGTTAAAATACATTTCCATTTTGTTAAAATCGTCAATGCTTTTACCGTTAAAAAAATAGGCGTTATCATTGTCCAATAGATACAATCCATCAAAAGTTCCCTTGGGTACTTCTTTAGAATTAACCGGACTTATGGTTTCCCATTCCATTAAATCGGTATCGAAATAGGTAAAGAAATTTCGTGCGCTCCAAAAACCATAACCTCCATATCTTAGTATTTTATCATCATAAACAAAGATGCTGGAATTGATTTGCATTTTGTGGTTAAAGGAATTATCAATCCGCTTAATCGTATCATTTTGTAAGGCATAAACAATTCCGCCCATAGAATGCACAAAATAAAATTTTGAATTCACTAACATAGGTTTAGCACCTCTGAATTCAAATTGAGGGTCAACAACAATTTTGATGCTGTCGATTTCAAAAGTTTCCAAATCAATTTTTTTGTAGTAATCCTTAAAAAAAACGAAGATGGTATTGTTTGCGCTGTCCAATGAAGTGTGGGATATTTTATCAAATTTCCCAACACAAACCGATTGAGAAAATATCAATGTTGTAATTAAAAATAAACCGGCGGTTAAAATCTTGTTCTTAAGCATCATAAGCCAAATATACACAAAATACGGTTTGTGAGATAAAAAAATAATCATCTCATTATAATGCGAGAATGGGTTTTAATGAAATGGTGTTTTTAAATTCGCAATACCATTTCTAACTTAAAACCGTTGAAATTTATGAAAAGATTTTTACGATCCACAATCAATGCTGTTCAGCAGAAAAACACCCAAATAGCAATCATTGCCCTATTAGTGCTTTTTACAATGCTATCGAGCTTCTATTTGATGTACACGGTTTTTAGCAACATTTAAATGTTTGCATAAAAATAAAAAAAGACTATGAAAATCAACGCCGGAAGATTGCAATTAAACAAAAGAAAAAGAAAAAACGCCCTTAGTTTTAAAATTGGGGGTTGTTTTTTAGTTACATTTTAACCTTAGAAAATTAATAAAGCACTTTAGAAAATAAAATAAGCACAAGTGAAAATAAAATAAACACTTGCGCTTTTAAAAAGAACAAGTGTTTATTTAAACTATTTTATGCTGATTTTAAATCCTGCTTTGGTAGGTATATAAATCGTAATACCTGCCTTGTTTGGCAATCAGTTCTTCGTGTCTTCCACGTTCAACAATATTTCCGTTTTCAATCACCAAAATTTGATCCGCTTTTTGAATCGTGCTTAATCGGTGCGCAATCACAAAAGTGGTGCGGTCTTTCATCAAAATTTGCAAACTTTTCTGGATAAAGGATTCACTTTCCGTATCCAAATTTGAAGTGGCTTCATCCAAGATAATAATTTTTGGATCAGCCAACAAAGCCCTTGCAATGGTGATTCGCTGACGCTGGCCACCCGATAATTTAACGCCGCGCTCTCCAATTACGGTATCCAAACCGTCTTCAAACCTATCGGTAAATTCGTTCACATAGGCGCCTTCTACGGCTGCCAGCAACTGTGCTTCTGTGGCATTTGGCCTTGGAAACAAAATATTTTCTCGAATGGTGCCTTCATACAAAAAATCGTCCTGAAGTACCACACCCAAATGACTTCTGAAACTGCTCAGGTTTACTGTAGACAAGTCGATGCCGTCAACCGTCACTTTTCCTTCGGTAGGATTTAAAAATGACGCCGCCAATCCGGCAATCGTTGTTTTTCCGGAGCCTGAGGAACCCACCAAAGCTGTTACGCTTCCCGATGGTGCTTTAAACGAAATATGATGCAAAACTTCTTTGCTTTTTTCGTAGCTGAAAGATACCTCATTAAACTCCATATCGCCAACAACATCATCAAGCACCACCGTTCTTGTTTCCGGATTGTCCTCTTCGGTCATATTCATCAATTCCTGGGTTCTGTCCAAACCCGCCATCGCTTCAGTTAACTGGCTGCCAATATTGCTCATTTGAACAATTGGTGCAATCATAAAGCCCAAAAATAGCGTAAACGACACAAATTCACCAATGGTCATGGTGTTATTCATAATAAAGTAACCGCCAATTCCCATAATGCCTGCGGAAGCCAATCCGAGCAAAAAAGTTGAAGAACTCGTAATCAACGCTGTGGCCGTCAAGCTCTTTTTCACATTCAAAAACAAACGCTCTACACCTTCTTCAAAAGTTTTATTTTCCTGGTATTCGGCATTAAAACCCTTTATTACCCGAACGCCGTTCAGGGTTTCGGTCAATCGTCCCGTAACTTCGGCACTTATTTTTCCGCGATCCCTAAAAATGGGGCGGATATAGCCAAATGCTTTTAAGGCCACAATCGCAAAAATGGCAACGGGCACCAACACAAAAAAGGTCATTAAAGCATTAATTTTTATTAAAATCACCAAAGAGATTACTGCGGTAATCGATCCTCCAACTAGCTGAACCAAACCGGTTCCCACCAAATTACGGACACCTTCAACATCATTCATTACACGGGAAACAAGCGCTCCCGATTTGTTATTGTCGAAAAAACTGATGGGCAGCGTAAGCAGTTTCCTTTGAACCTTCGCCCTTAAAACGGAGATTAAATGCTGTGCTTCAACACTCAACAAACGCGTAAGCTCAAAAGATGTTAACGCCTGAATTAAAATAGCGAAGCATACCACTGCCAATAAAATTGTCAATGCTTGCGTATCCTTTGACGGAATTACATCATCAATTAAGTTTTTACTGGCATAAGGAAGCACCAATCCGGCCAAACTTTTGGCAACGATTAAGATAATTCCAATAAAAATAATTTTTTTTCTCGGCCAAATAAATTCATTGAAGGCCCATTTGTAAGATACGTTAGTTTTGCTCATAACATTTTCTTAAACGAATATCACGCCAAAATATTTTAGGTGACAATTAGGCAGTTTCCTTTTAGTATAATATTGAATTCATTAACAAATAAACAGTTCAACAAATAAACAGTTCGACTTATTTTTCGTAAATTTAGATAGATTTCCACAAACAAAGAAAAATGGCTTTTATAGATTATTATAAAATATTGGGCATTGATAAAAATGCTTCTGCAGGTGACATTAAAAAAGCCTATCGAAAATTGGCCAGAAAATACCACCCCGATTTGAATCCTTCTGATAAGGAAGCCGAGCGAAAATTCAAAGAAATTAATGAAGCCAACGAAGTATTGAGCGATCCTGAAAATCGAAAAAAATACGATGAGCACGGAAAAGACTGGAAACATGCCGAGGAATTTGAAAAAGCAAAACAACAGCGGCGACAATATCAGGGAAGCAGACAACAAAGTCCGTTTGGGGATTTTGGCGGCGGCGATTTTGGCGGCGGCGAATACTCCGACTTTTTTGAATCCATGTTTGGCGGACGTTCTTCATCCAGAGGAAGAACAGGTGGCGTAAAATTCAGGGGACAGGATCTCAACGCAGAATTGCACCTAAACTTAAGAGATGTTTATGAAACTCATAAACGAACTTTAACGATTAACGGAAAAAATATTCGCCTTACTATACCGGCAGGCGTTAAAAACGGACAGGTCATAAAAATAAAAGGGCACGGCGGCGAAGGCATCAACGGAGGTCCGAAAGGTGATTTAAACATAAAATTTTCCATAGAAAACAATACCAAATTCAAATTGGATGGCGACAATTTACACACAACGGTTGATTTGGATTTGTACAAAGCCATCTTGGGCGGAGAAATTACCGTGGATACTTTTGACGGAAAAGCAAAACTGAAAATTGCGCCAGAAACCCAAAACGGAACAAAAGTAAAATTAAAAGGAAAAGGATTTCCCGTTTATAAAAAAGAAGGCTCTTTTGGTGATTTATACATTACTTATCAAATAAAAATGCCTCAAAATCTGACTGAAAAAGAAAAACAACTGTTTGCCGAACTTGCTAAATTAAGACCGTCATGAGCATAGAAAACTTCATACCGCTTCATAAATTATGTGAACAATACAAAGTTGAAATGTCATTTTTCAGCAGTTTAAATGAAATTGGCCTGATTCAAATCACCGCTATTGAAGAATCACAATATATCCATAAAGACAAAATAATCGATATTGAAAAAATGATTCGGATGCACCGTGATTTGGAAATTAATATCGAAGGAATTGATATTGCTTTTAATTTATTGCAAAAAATAGATGAACTGGAAAATGAATTAATTTCAATCAAAAACAGGTTACGGATTTATGAAAACTAATTTTTTAGGATAAAAATTACCAACCAAAACTTTGCAAAATGGAAGAGTTTAAACAAAAAAGATTCTTTAATTCAAAAAGAGTTGAATTTGAATTTGACGGAATCACTTTTTATTCGGGGAATTTTTTAAACGCCAAAGAAGTTTTCATTCCTTTTGATGAAATTATCCCAGATGCCATTACAAGGGAAACCAAAACCAGCAAGCTATTCATCTGGATCACCATAGTTTCTGGCCTAATTTTAAGCTTGGCTTTATGGGATATTTTTAAAATTCCATTTGCCGTTTATATGGTTTTGGTGTTCTTTTCAGGATTGCTTTTCGCAATTTTTTTATTGATGACAATTTTTAGCAGAAAATATATGTTGTACATCACAACTATAAGCGGATATTTAATTGATTTTTATGATAGAAATCCGAGTAAGGAAGCCATCGATGAATTCCTGAAAATACTTAAAATAAAAACCTTCGCTTATCTGAAAGAAAAATATGCCATTATCGACATAGATTTACCAGTTGAAAAACAAATAGAAAACCTCAACTTTCTGAAAGAGCGCAATGTGATTACAGAAAAAGAGTACGAAGCCTTGAAGGAAAAATTGAAAAATATCAATATAAATGTTAAAGGTTTTAAATTTTGAAAACTATTCTATAAATTAAATAATGATAAGCTACACAAATTCAAAATCGGTCGAAGATCTTTCTGAAATTATTACGTTACAAAAAATAAATTTGCTGCAAAATTTAAAAGATTCCGAAATGCAACATCAAGGTTTTTTAACGGTTGCTTATACGCTTGATGAATTAAAAAAATGCACGGCGACGAATACAATATCATTGCAAAAGACCAAAATGAAATAGTAGGATACATCCTCGCCATGACTAAAAAATCAAAAGCCGACATTCCAATTTTAATTCCGATGTTTGACTGTTTCGACAAAATAAAACATCAGGGAAAAGTGATTTCAGATTACAATTATATTGTTGTTGGACAAGTTTGCATTGACAAAGAATATCGCGGAAAAGGATTGTTCGACGGTAGTTATGAAACTTATAAAAACAATTTTAAAAACAAATATGATTTCGCCATTACAGAAATTGCGACCACCAACACACGTTCTAGAGCCGCCCATAAAAGAATTGGTTTTGAAGAAATTTATGCCTATAAAGACTTTAACGGAACTGAATGGCGTATTGTGATTTGGGATTGGAACACTCATTAAAAAAGTTAGGATTATCATTTTGGCGACCTTAAAGATTTGCAAAAAATAGCTAAATTATAATTAAGGTCTCTTTTGCGTTAAGGATAGAGCCCTTCGGCTGCGCTCAGGGTAAACTAATTGTTTGAGCTCTTTTTTAGCGGTGAATAACCGCCAAAAAAGCGAGTAGCGATAGCCTGATCCAAAGGGAAACGCCCAAAATGGTGATTATTTTATTTTGTTGTTCAAATTAGGGTTTAGCCTAAATTAACATTTATTAAAATGTCTGGTTTTTATATTTTGATTTCATTAAAGTGTGAATGATGTAACTTTTTTTAATAGTTCTGTAACACCTTACCTTAGTAAACTGACGAACTTTACACCTTAAAATTTAAGAATTAAAATAAACTAAAATAACCTAAAAATGAAAGGAAACGCAAAATTAATTGCCGTATTAAATTCGCTATTGGCCGACGAATTAACAGCCATAAATCAATATATGGTACATGCTGAAATGTGCGAAAGCTGGGGTTACGGAAAACTTCATAGTGCAATTCGCTCGCAAGCAATGGATGAAATGCACCATGCCGAATGGCTAATTGAACGCATAATTTTTTTGGATGGCGCACCAACTGTGTCAAAACTTAATTCCATAAAAATTGGCAAAACCGTTCCGGAAATCATAAATAACGACAGCGACGACGAACTAAATGCAGTTCGCGCCTATAATGACGCCATTAAACTTGCCCGCGAGGTTGGCGATCAAATCACTGCCGATTTGCTAACCAAAATATTGGGGATGGAAGAAGGTCACGCAGACTGGGCAGAAACTCAACATATACAAATGGATCAAATGGGTATTGAAAATTACCTGATGAATCAAACTGCGGGTCCGGCAGCAGTATAATTTATTTCAAACACTAAATAGTGCCAATTGTAGCTTGAGATTGGATATAGCAAACTTATTCTCTACAATAAAATCGGAAATGAGAATGTGATTATATCAATTCAAAAAAACAGCAGAAATATAAGCGAAGGTAAAAGAAGGGAGACAGAAGATGTAAGATGGAGTTTTATGGGTGAATTTAACTTCGAACTCCCTTTTTTTGGCTTCGGATCATAAACAATAAAATTCCAATAAAAACAAAAACCCTATGAGACAGACAGGAAACAATATCAAAATACCAGTTAATGATATTAATGTAAGTTATAATGATGAAGGGCCTAAAAAAGCGCCGGTTATCATTTTCCTTCACGGTTTTCCATTGAATAAATCAATGTGGGACAATCAGGTTGAAAAATTAAAAGACAGTTACCGAGTGATTGCTTATGATATTCGTGGACATGGAGATACTGACCTTGGCGCTATTGATTTCTCCATTGACCTTTTTGCACAAGATTTAATGTGTTTTATGGATGCCTTGAAGGTTGAAAAAACCATGCTGTGCGGTTTATCCATGGGCGGATATATTGCACTGAATGCCATTGAAAACCATCCAAATCGTTTTAGTGCACTTATATTAAGCGACACAAATTGCACTGCCGATTCACCAGAAGCAAAAGAAAATAGAATGAAGACTATTGAAGGCGTCAAACAAAACGGCGTGGAAAAATTAGCCGACGGCCTGATTCCTAAATTGTTTGCGCCGGAATCTTTTAAAACAAATTCAGAAGAAATTGCCGCTGTGAAAAAGATGATTATGAAAACCTCCAAACAATCACTTTACAATAGTTTGCACGCTATGGCAAATCGCAAAGAAACCTGCAGCAAACTGCTGAAAATAAAAGTGCCCGTGCTTATTTTGGTAGGTGAAGAAGACAAAATTACACCTCCTGAAGCAGCAAATGCCATGCATGAAAAAATAAAAAACTCATCATTGCATATTATTTCAAATGCAGGCCATTTAAGCAATATGGAAAATACTGATGAGTTTAATACCCAACTTAAAAAGTTTATAGATTCAAAAAATCAGAACCCAAACAAACTTCAAAAAGAAATTCAATCGGTTTTTGAAATACAAATCACAAACAAAAAAGCGAGTTTTGATAAAATTGAAAAGGATTTGAATTCAAAAATTATGAAAATCACTATGGTTATTAAAGATAAATATCCTGAATTGGTGAAATATTTAGACGAAATGCCGGTAACAATTCCCGTAGAAAAAAAACAGGAAATACCGCTAAAAAATTTAAGTGGTTATTATGAAGCCCTTAACTCGTTATTAACCAAATACAAATTGGAACGCCCAAATATCGAAAACAATTAACTAGACGAAAAAATAGCAAAAAATTAAAATCTATAGTGATAGAAATCAATTATTTACCTCATTTTATTTTCTGTGTATATTACAGTAGGGTTACAAATGAATTTATTGGTTGAATAACTTTAAGAAAGATTTTAAAAATTAAAATGATGAAAGAGTATAAAAAAAACAGTCTTTCTTTAACTGGAGCAGTGTCCTTGGGTACTGGTGTAATGATTGGCGCGGCAATTTTTGCCTTATTAGGGCAAGTTGCTGAATTATCTGGAACACTATTCCCGTTTATATTCCTGCTTGGTGCGGTAGTATCAGGTTTCAGTTCCTATGCTTACATCAAAGCATCAAACGCATATCCATCGGCTGGAGGAATTGCAATGATTTTAAAAAAGGCGTATGGCAAAATAACAATAACGGGCGGTTCCGCAATGCTTATGGCCTTAGCGATGGTCATAAACCAAAGTTTGGTGGCGCGTACATTTGGATCTTATACTATGCAACTTTTTGACGTTAATTCGAATAGCGTCTGGATTCCAATTTTAGGAGTTCTCTTATTAATTGTAGCCTTTTTAATCAATATTGCAGGAAATAAAGTGATTGAAAAATCGGCTTTCATTATGGCAATTTTAAAAGTGGGCGGCATTGCAATTTTTGCCATTGGCGGACTTTGGGCTGCAGGATTTTCTTTTGTTGAGGCAATACCTTCAAATATTTCGGGAGGTTATTCAATAGGCAACTACCTGGGAGCTATGGCATTGGCCATTTTAGCTTATGCAGGATTTACAACCATTACCAACAGCGGTGCAGAAGTTGAAAAACCCCATAAAAATGTTGGCCGAGCCATTGTTATTTCCTTAATCATTTGTGCAGTGATTTATTTATTGGTTGCTTTTGCCGTATCCGCCAATTTGAGTATCGATGAAATAATTAATGCCAGAGACTATTCCTTGGCTGAGGCAGCCAAACCCGCTTTTGGAAAATATGGTCTTTGGTTTACCGTTGGTATTGCCATTATCGCCACCATTTCAAGTGTAATGGCCAATGTTTTTGCCGTTTCAAGGATGACCGCCATGCTCACCAATATGAAATTAATTCCGCATCGTCATTTTAAAATGCCTGGAAGCATACAGCAACACATGCTGGTTTACACAATTGTAATTGCTATTTTATTAACCATCTTCTTCGATTTAACCAGAATTGCATCTTTGGGCGCCATTTATTATTTGGTCATGGATATTGCTGTTCAATATGGCGTATATAAAAATTTGCGAAAAGAAATAAAGGCCAACGCCACTATTTTGATTACTGCCATTGTTTTGGATGTGGTAGTGCTGGGAGGGTTTTTATGGATTAAGGTCTCATCAGATATTTTAATTGTAATTATTGCCTTTGTGTCTATATTCTTAATTTATGGAGGTGAAAAATGGTTTCTTAAAAAAAATAACAGGATTAATTCTAATGCTATATAATGACAAACTAATTAAAATATTCAACATAAAAAGTGTCTCCGACACAAACAAAACAGCCAGAAAATCAAATAAATAACACTTGATGTCAAAAGAGAAATTACGGTCAGAGAACAACTGCCTAAACTGCGACCAAAAGGTTGAGCATCGCTATTGCCCACATTGCGGACAGGAAAATACGGTAATACGAATCACTTTTCATCACTTATTTACGCATTTTTTTAAAGATTTAACCCATTATGATAATTCATTTTGGAGAACAATTGTTTACTTGCTCTTCAAACCTGCCGCTGTATCCAAAGCTTATACTTCTGGAAAACGAAAGTCATTTTTAGCACCTATGCGCTTGTATATTTTCACCAGTTTTATGACCTTTTTTCTAATTTCGCTGTTTCCTGCTGAAAATGCAAAGATTATAACAGGTGCAAAAAGCAAGGTTGAAAATGTGGTTCCCAAATTAGACTCTTTGAAGATTGACGAGAAAGGTGTTGACGGGCTAACTAAAATTGGAATAATCTCACAGGGTAAGAATGATACGCTAAAAAATATATTGAAAAACACAAAAAGCATTAATCCGGAAAAAATCACTGATTTTGGCTACAAAAGCACCAAACAATTGGATTGGATCCAAAAAAACGGTTCAGAAAAAGTAAAGGTCGGCAAAACGGAATATTGGTTTCTTAAGAAATGGCTTGCCGTAAAAGAAGAAAATACCAACAAAGAAATTGTGGACAAGTTTGGCAAATCCTTTGTGCTCAATCTTCCCAAAGTATTGTTTATTTATATGCCGGTTTTCGCCTTTTTTCTATGGTTATTTCACGATAAAGAAAGGTGGTATTTTTATGATCACGGCATTTTTACGCTGCATCTTTTTTCATTTTTGCTGCTGATGATCTTGTTGCTTTTCTTTATTGATAAACTTTTTACCTTAATTGATTCACCATTTTTAGGATGGATAAATCTGATTATTCAATCCATCGGACTTCTATGGATGGTGATCTATTTCTTTCCTGCACATAGGCGATTTTATGGGGAATCCCATTTGGTTTCAGGTTTCAAAAGCAGTTTGGTGTATGCACTAAATTTGGTTATTGTAAGTGTGTTGTTGGTACTTTACGGATTGTATACCTATATTAATTTGCACTAAAACAAGATTTTTAATTGCGTTTTTTAGCCTTTGAATTCTTTCTGAAACAAATTGCAAAACGTGGGAATAATGCAAAATATCTTCGGAATTGTATAACGTCTTCTAAAATTAACCGGAGTACTTTTGAAATGTGAAAATACATTCACAGGTAAATTCTAATATGATGAACAAAACAGAAGCAAAAGGAAACTGGAATATCCAGAAAGCAAAACTGAAACAAAAATATGCAGATTTAACTGATGATGACCTGATGTATGATGAAGGCAAAAAAGATGAAATGCTTGGAAAACTTCAGGTAAAACTTGGAAAAACCAAAGAAGAATTGGTTAAATTTATTGATTCACTCTAAATGATCCCTTAAATTTCTTTCGGTGATTGTAATTCATCATACTTGAAAGTAATTCTTTTACAACAGCTTCAGAAAAATAAAACCTTAGTAACAAGTAATTTATAACCTCTTTAAAGCCAATTTAAAGAGGTTTGTTTTTTGATGTAATTTGTTCTTCATAAAGCCATAATGGTTCCTTTATAAAATTATCCGTTTACTTGCAAGTGAAAGCTAAAGACTGTAATTTTAATTGTGCAATTAACAAAAGGCTGTTTGCAATAGAAAAACAAAATTTTTAGTTGAAATTGACAGAAGTGCTTCTGCCAATTTGTGGCAAATGATGACAGCAAAATAGCAATGCTCAAATAACATAAAACAGTTTTTTTTACCATTCAATCTTAATATTGAATAATAAATTTAAAGCAATGATCTCTAAACAAAATTTCATTTTACTTCTTATTATTTTCACATTTTCCACACAAACTCATTCCCAGGAAAGAGAAGTCACCAATCTGAACACCAATTGGAAATTTTCAAAAGGCCACAACAAAATGGCGCATCAAAAAACTATTGATGATTCCAAATGGGAACAGGTCATCATTCCACACGACTGGGCAATTGCAGGTCCATTTATTGTTGATGGCGACGGAAATACCGGAAAACTTCCCTGGAAAGGAGAAGGCTGGTATCGAAAAAAAATAACTTTTCCTGCCAATTATGAAGGGAAAAGATTGTATTTGTTATGTGACGGAATTATGGCTTTTCCAAGCATTTATGTAAATGGACAACTTGCAGGAAAATGGGATTATGGCTACAATTCCTTCTATTTAGACATTACCAATTTGGTAAATTTTAACACGGACAACACCTTGGCAATTCATGTGGACACCCGAAAACACGACAGCAGGTGGTATCCCGGAGCTGGAATTTACAGAAAAATTCAATTGATTGCGGTAAATCCAGTCCACGTTGCCGTTTGGGGAACCTATATCACAACGCCTGTCATAAAACCAAATTATGCTGAGGTGAGAATTGCCACCAGCATCAATAATTATTCAGAAAATGCCGATGAAATTAAAATTAAACACACAATTTTTGCCCCAAATAATACAGTAATTATAGAAAAAGAAGTTACTGGAGTTATTACCATCAGCAAACAAAAAAGGATTGAAACAACTTTAACCGTTGCAAATCCGAGACTTTGGGATACGGAAAATCCGCAATTATACAAACTTGTCACCACCATTTCCCAAAATAACAAACTGCTCGACACTTATACTTCCACTTTTGGCATTAGAGCTATTCGATTTACGGCTGACAACGGATTTTACTTGAATGACAAACGTGTGCAATTAAAGGGTATAAACTTACACCATGACCAAGGTCCGCTAGGCGCAGCATTTAATGAAAGAGCTATGGAACGGCAACTGGAGATTATGAAAAGTATGGGCGCCAATGCCATAAGAACCAGTCATAACACCGCCGCACCTGAATTGCTGGATTTATGTGATAAGATGGGCATCTTGGTTTTTAATGAGGTATTTGACAAATATGATGCGAAAGCAGGTATTGTTGACAGCACCAATTTTGAAAATTTCGCCAAAAGAAACATTAAAAATTTTGTAGAGAGAGACCGAAACCATCCTTCCGTATTTTTATGGAGCGTTGGCAATGAGATTCCGGATGTGCAATGGAATCTAGACAACGGTTTTCACCGACTTCAAACGATGCTCAATTATGTGGAAAAATATGACACTTCCAGACCAACTACCTTGGTTTGCGACAGTTATAAAAGTGCTGAATTAAGGCATTTCGATTATTATGACATTCACAGTTGGAATTATGGCCGTCGTTATATTCTGGCCCGCCAACTGGAACCAAATAAATCGGTCATCATTAGCGAATCGGCATCAACATTGAGCACAAGGGGATTTTACGAATTTCCTTTACCCAAAGAAAAAATTGATTTCACAAATTCACTTCAGGTAAGTTCGTACGATTTGAACGCGCCCGATTGGGCCGAACTTGCCGATGACGATTTTATGTGGCAACAAGATGAACCTTATGTTGCAGGCGAATTTGTTTGGACCGGTTTTGATTATTTGGGAGAGCCAACGCCGTATGACAATAAATGGGTAAAAGAAAACGGAATGACCGATAAAGAAGCTTCAAGAAGTTCTTATTTTGGCATTGTTGATTTATGCGGCATTCCAAAAGATCGCTATTTTTTATATAAAAGTTATTGGAAACCCGAAGAAACCACCATACATATTCTTCCTCATTGGAACTGGAAAGACCGAATTGGAGAAATTACCCCAGTTTTTGTTTATACGAACGGCGATTGTGCAGAATTATTTTTAAACGGAAAATCCCTTGGTAAGAAATGTAAAAATCCGAAATCAGAGAAATCCATTGAACGTTTCAGATTGATGTGGAACGAGGTGGTTTATGAACCTGGAACATTAAAAGCTGTTGCCTATAAAGAAGGAAAAATTATTGGGAAACAATTGATGAAAACCGCCGGTGAACCCTATAAATTAAAACTGACTCCCGACAGAAAAGTGCTAAAAGCAGATGGAAACGACTTGTCTTATATACTGATTGAAGCAGTCGACAAAAACGGTAATCTCTGTCCGTTAGCCACCAATAACATCAAAATAAAAATAAACAGAACTGCAAAAATTGCGGGCGTAGGAAACGGGAACCCACAATCTTTTACATCATTTAAATCGAATACTGTAAATTTGTTTTATGGAAAAGCGATGCTTATTATAGGCTCCGAATTTACAAAGGGAAATGTTAGCGTTGAGGCAACTTCAAAAAGTTTAAAGAGCGAAAAGGTTGTTTTAGAAACTAAATAAAAAAGCAGTTTTAACAAAAAAGATAAAAAGGCTGAAGCATAAAAATTACTTCAGCCTTTTTTGGGGCAGCAATAATATCCTATTTAATATTTTCCAATACTCAGCAACACCAACGTACACGCTTCCTCAAATGCAATATGGTGTTTTGTCAGTAAATTTTGTAATTCCTCATTTTCGGTACCCGGATTAAAAAGAACTCTTTTTGGATTCAAACTAATGATGTAGTTATAATACTCTTGTTGATTTTTCTTGTTCAGATAAAGAGTTACTGTATCCACATCTTTGAACAATATTTTGTTGGCAGTAATTTTCACCCCGTTAACTTCCCCTTCTTTTTTTCCAATTCCAATTACCAGATGCCCGTTGGCTATTAACTGTTGAATAGCCATATAAGAATACCTACTTGGATTTGTAGAAGCTCCAATAACCAATGTTTTTTTTATCATTCAACAAAATTAGCTAAAGTTTTGGGAAAAGTGTAACATAATATAAAGTTTGTAGTCTATTAAAAACGAAAGCTGTCAAAATAAAAATAAGACAATTCAAAATAAAAAACGAAAACAACAAACAACAGCGCAACGAAATTTAATTTTTATAATAACCAACACTACTAACAAAAATTACTACCTACTAAAATGAAAAAATTAATAGTATTAAGCAGTCTATTCCTATCATTAACAATTTCCGCACAACTTCCTTCAAATGACAATCCGAAAACTGGCGTAGTTACAGGAAAAGTGATTGACGAAACCACAAAACAGGCCTTACCTTATGTAAGCATTGTTATTAAAGATGCCGGAAATAAATCTACCACTGGTGGCATAACCGATGCCAATGGGGATTTTTCCATCAAACAAATTCCTGAAGGTGAAAATAATGTTGAAATTCAGTTTATTGGTTACAAAACCGAAACCAAGAAAATAAATATTACCAAACTAAACACCAACATTAATTTGGGAGTTATTGCACTAAAAGAAGAAGCGGCACAATTGGATGAAGTGCTGGTGGTAGCTGAAACTTCAACGGTAACGCAAAAAATCGACAGAAAAGTAATCAATGTCGGAAAGGATTTAACTTCTGCCGGCGCAACAGCTTCGGAACTGTTGAACAATGTGCAATCCGTTTCGGTCGATAGCCAAACCGGCAACATAAGTTTGCGCGGAAATGACAATGTACGCATTTTGGTTGATGGAAAACCATCGAATATTGATTCGGCGCAACTGTTAAGACAAATTCCTTCAACCTCCATTAAAAGTATTGAGTTAATCACCAATCCATCAGCAAAATACAATCCGGAAGGAATGAGCGGAATTATAAACATTGTCCTGCATAAAAATTCGAATTTAGGATTTAATGCCACCGTAAACACGGGAATAACTTCAGGTATACATAACCGATTTAATGGTTCTTTGGATATGAATTTTAAAACCGGAAAAGTGAATTTCTTTTCAAATTATGGGGTGAACGACGGCAAAAGTGAAATGGGAGGAAAAATGTTCCGATACGACAACAATTCCGTGCAAAACTTTTTGAATGAAAGTGACCGAACTTCTCATTTGCTGAAATTGGGTGCCGATGTTTATTTGAATGATAAAAACACGTTGTCCTTCTACACAACCCAAAATGTGTCAAATTCACAATCTGACGGAAACACCACCGTATTTTATAACAATATTTTGAACAGCAACAGCTTAAATATGGTTAAAGGCGACAACAATTCAGCCGCCTATAATTTTAATTACAGCCTAAATTTTGATAAGAAAGGCCATAATTTGTAGTTGGAAGCAAATTTTTCAAACAGTGACAGTCCGGAAAATGCGTTGTATAAAGAAACCATTCGTCCAAATAATCTGATTTCAAATTACAACGACATCGTGACAAATGATCGAAATACAAACCTTATCAACCTGGATTACACCAACCCAATTTCAGAAAATTCCAAAATGGAATTAGGCTTGGAAGCCAGAATGGAAGATACCAAAAATAACAATGTCACCAGCCAGCACGAATTTGTGTACGACGCAAACGGTGATTTAATCGACGATGGAAATGGTTGGTATGAAACTTCGCCAAAAGGAAATTCATCCTTTGAATATGACCGGAAAATTTATTCAGGTTATGCAAACTTCAATCAGACTTTCAACAAATTGGCCGTGCAATTGGGCGCACGATTAGAACAGTATGAAGTGGCTGGCACTTTTGTTAAAAGTACAGAAACTGCGACTTACAAAGATGAAATTTTTACAGTTTATCCATCCGCATTTTTCACCTACAATGCCAATGAAAAAGACCAATTTCAGTTAAGTTATAGCCGCAGGGTAGACCGTCCGTCAATTGGCCAGGTAAATCCAATTAGAGAATGGAGCACGCCAACAGTTACTTCTGTAGGAAATCCAAACCTTAAACCACAATTCACCAATTCCTACGAATTGAACTATACACGACAATACAAGGATGGTTCTGTTACTTTTGGAACATTTTTCAGAAGGGTGAACGATAACATTACCAGAATCCTGAATGTTGACCCTTTAGATGAAGACAAAGTGGAAATGTCCTACACAAATACAGAAAGCAATAACAGATATGGGGTGGAATTATCCAGCAATCACAAAATAGCAACTTGGTGGAAAGTGAATGCCAGTTTCGATTTATATACGCAAAAAGAAAGTGGAATTGCCAACGGCGATCAGCTTGAAGTAACCAACAATTCCTTTAATTTTAGGGTGAACAACAATTTTACGGCCACCAAAAATTTGCGTTTTCAATTGTTTGGAATGTACCGAGGCGGCGGAGAATCCATCCAGTTTAAAACAGATCCTATGTGGATGATTAATACAGGCGCCAGTTTAAATGTGCTTAAAGGAAAAGGTTCCATCAGTTCAAGGGTTAATGATATTTTTGAAGGAATGAAATTCAAATTTGAATCAGAAAATCCTTATCCGCAGTCAGGACAATTTAACTGGGAAAGCAGAACAGCTTACGTTGGATTTATGTACAAATTTGGCGGCGGAAAAAATAGTGCGAAAAGCCGTAAAGTAAGAGACAACAATGAAACCCAAGGCAGTGGCGGATTTATGTAAAAACTTTGTGAATTTGTTTACATTTAATTAACTATCTTTTAACAAGTTAAACGCGTTAAAGCCTTAAATTTGCAGGGTAAACATTACGAACACAAAAAGCATGTAAATGCTTAAAACATATAAAAGAATATTTATAATTATTTGAATTAGTTAATTGATAGTCTTTTTGAAAAAGCCTCTAAACTTGCGTTTTAGAGGCTTTTGATTTTTCTCCTATCCCCAGCCCTTTCCGAAGGAAAGGGGGTTTGATTTGATTAACTTTTCAACTTTGAGCTTCGGACTTCTGACTTCTGACTTTTTTACCACCTAATTATCACACTTCCCCAGGTAAATCCGCTTCCGAAAGCTGCCAAAACAACAAGATCATTGTCTTTTATTTTTCCCTTTTCCCAAGCTTCGGTAAGTGCAATCGCTATAGATGCTGCTGTGGTATTTCCATATTGCATAATATTGTTATACACCTGATCATCATTCAATCCAAATTTTTTCTGAACAAACTGAGAAATGCGCAAATTTGCCTGATGAGGAATAAACAAATCAATATCCGATGTCTGTAAATTATTTGCCTGCAATCCCTCGTTAATTACTTCTGCAAATCGCACAATAGCATGCTTAAACACAAAAGTTCCATTCATATAGGGAAAGTACGATTCATCATTTTCATCATTGGCTTCTAAAATTTCAGGCACCCAATGCTTAATGCTCGGCGCAGCCACAATTAATTCTTTGGCGTGTTTTCCTTCGGAATGCAAATGGGTGGACAAAATTCCTTTGTTATTGTCTTCAGTTCTCGACAATACTGCTGCTCCTGCCCCATCGCCAAAAATTACCGTAACGCCTCGGCCTCTGTCGGTTTTATCCAATCCGCCCGAATGAAATTCAGCGCCAACCACCAACACATTTTTATACATACCAGTTTTGATAAATTGATCAGCAACAGAAAGCGCGTACACAAAACCTGAACATTGGTTTCTGATATCAAGCGCGCCAATTGTCCTCATATCAAGCATTTCCTGCAATTGAACGCCACATCCAGGAAAATAATAATCGGGGCTCAAGGTTGCAAAAACAATAAAATCAATATCATCTTTGGTAAGTCCGGCTCTTTCAATGGCAATTCGTGCAGCTTTTGCGCCCATCACGGAAGAGCTGTCATCACTTCCTTCTTTTATCCATCTTCGCTCTTTAATTCCCGTTCTTTCCTGAATCCATTCATCATTGGTATCCATCATTTTGGATAAATCATCATTGGTGACAATATTGTCAGGAACGTAGAACCCCAGACCTGTTATTTTAGAATTATACATAAACTTTGCTTTTTTGGTATATTTATTCAAACTTACTAAAATCAAAAACTAATTACAACATTAATTTTACGATGTTCATAACTATTTTATTGCCTGTTTTTTCTAAAACATAAAACTTAACTCATATATTGTCAATACATAACCGTTAAATTTTAATTTATATAAATACGATAGTCAACAAAAAAATAAAAACGGACAAACCTTTTTGATTGACTTTTTTCGTCCATCGATATTAAAATCAAAAAAATCACGCAGTTATTTTTTATTTTGTGAAGTGATTTTTCAACTTTTAACATTTTACTTCGGACTTCTGTCTTCGGTCTTCAGATTTTTTCTTTCAATCCTGCCCATTGCATATTCTGTAATTGCCGTAATAGTCAAAGACGGATTAACGCCCGGATTTGCCGAAATCATAGAACCATCGCAAACAAACATATTTTCATAACCAAAAACCCGATTATTTTTGTCGATAACGCCTTTGGAACTGTCTTCTCCCATTACCGCGCCACCCAAAATATGAGCTGTTGTTGGCGTTCCCAGCAGAACATCCACAAAATTTCCGAAAGGAATTCCGTTCACAATTTTGCCGTATTTTTTGCTTAAACCGAATGCTTCCGGAATAATTCCCGATGGTTTTGCTCCCATTTCGCCCACAGTTTTCATTTTTGTTAATTTTCCAAGTTTTAGCCGAATGGTGCTGTCAGCCGATTCCATAAACAATAAAACGGAAGTACGTTTTGAATAATTTTTGGCAAAAACTGTTTTCAACAACTTTATTGGGAATTTGAGCAATAAAAACAAAACACCCAAAAGTCTTAATATGGCATATTTACTGAAAATTACAGGAATGGTCATTGTTCGGAAAAAAGCGGAACCTTCACCATAACGTACCGGTTCCAAATGCGAATTTTCACTGGTTTGTAAAATTGAGCCAATGGCAATTCCTTTGGAAAAATCTTTGAAATTTTTATTGGTTGAAGTCACCAGCATCAACGATTCGTTGTTGGTTCTTATAGCACAACCAACCATTTCCGACAAATGTGGCAGCGATTTCTTTTTCAGTTTTAAAAGCAAAGGCACCGTACCCACAACGCCGCCTGAAAAAATAACGCCTTTTGATGTAACACTGGCTTTTTCTTTTTTTCCGATACTCGAAATAAATTCAATTTTGTACCCGTCAGCACCATCTTCAGTGCCTAAAACTGTCACATCAACCACTTCTTTTTCGGCCAAGATTTCTGTGCCCAACTGTTGCGCTAAATACAAATAATTCTTATCCAACGTGTTTTTTGCATTGTACCGGCAACCAGTCATACAAGCACCACAAAAAACGCAACCGGTTCTGTCCGGACCTTTTCCTTCAAAATATGGATCTTCTACAGTTCTTCCTGCCTCTCCAAAATAAACTGCCACATTTGTCGCTTCAAAAGCATTTTCTTTACCTATTTCATTGGCCAATTTCCGCAGGGTTTCATCTGCTTCAAAAAATGAAGGGTTTGTTGCCGCCCCCAGCATTTTGTAAGCGGTTTCGTAATGCGGTTTCAGTGCTTCTTCCCAATTGTTTAAAGTTGCCCAACTTCCCGAGGTGAAAAAATTTGTTTTTGGAACTGGCAGTGTATTGGCATAAGTCAGTGATCCGCCGCCAACACCAACGCCCGATAAAAC
This sequence comes from Lutibacter sp., assembly GCA_032251275.1. GTDB lineage: Bacteria > Bacteroidota > Bacteroidia > Flavobacteriales > Flavobacteriaceae > Lutibacter. The sequence goes on along the minus strand of JAVVEF010000001.1, from coordinate 69,393 downwards.
CGTGACGTGGTTTAAAAAGGTCATTTTAAAAAACCCAAACAACTTCATATTTGGCTGCCACAACCACTTTTTTAAATTCCAGTTGGTTTTGGGAAAATCTTTGCCGGTAAACCATTTCCCTTTTTCAATAACCAAAACTTTGTAACCTTTTTCTGAAAGTCGCAAAGCACTTACCGACCCGCCAAATCCGCTGCCAATAATCACATAATCAAAATCAAGTTGTGCCATTTTTTTAATTCATCAATAAAAATTCTAAAAACGAATATACATAATTATCCGAATTCAACATTTAAAATTGCCAATTTGTCACCTTTAGCACTTTGGTATTTTTTTTGACTATAATAGTTGGTAAATTATAAATCAAAAACTAAAAGATATGGCAAAAGGAAGTATTAAAGTAACGGCTGAAAATATTTTTCCCATTATTAAAAAATTCTTGTATTCTGATCACGAAATATTTTTGCGTGAGTTGATTTCAAATGCAACGGATGCTACGTTGAAATTAAAACATTTATCCACTTTAGGAGAAATTAAGGGCGATATTGGAAATCCTATGATTGAAATAAAAGTAGATAAAGAAAAAAAGGAAATCAGGATTATTGACCAGGGAGTTGGAATGACGGGCGATGAAGTTAAAAAATACATCAACCAAATCGCTTTTTCGGGTGCTGAAGAATTTGTTGAAAAATACAAAGACAAAGTTGAAGATACCGGTATTATCGGTCACTTCGGATTGGGCTTCTATTCTTCTTTTATGGTTGCCGAAAAAGTGGAAATTTTCACCAAATCATTTCAGGAAGATGCAAAAGCAGTGCGATGGGAATGCGACGGAAGTCCACAATATATCCTGGAAGAAATTGACAAACCAGAGCGCGGAACTGAAATTGTGTTGCACATTGCCGATGATTCCACAGAATTTTTGGAGGAAAACAGAATTACGCAATTGTTGAACAAATACAGCAAGTTTATGCCAATTCCAATTAAATTTGGAACGCGTGAAGAAACCTTGCCTTTGTCTGAAGGGGCTCCTGAAGATGCAAAACCGGAAAAAATTACGGTTGACAATATTGTAAACAACCCAAATCCGGCATGGACAAAAAATCCTGCTGATTTAACGGAGGAAGATTACGCTGATTTTTATAGGGAATTGTATCCAATGCAATTTGAAGAACCTTTGTTTAATATTCATTTAAATGTTGATTATCCGTTTAATTTAACCGGAATTTTATATTTTCCAAAGCTGACCAAAAATATTGATCAAATGAAAGATAAGATTCAATTGTATCAAAATCAGGTATTTGTAACCGACAATGTGGAAGGAATTGTGCCCGACTTTTTACAGATGCTTCGTGGTGTGATTGATTCTCCGGATATTCCTTTGAATGTTTCCCGTTCGTATTTGCAAAGCGATGCGGCCGTTAAAAAAATAGCGAGCTACATCACGCGAAAAGTGGCCGATAAATTAATCAGCCTGTTCAAAAATGACCGCAAGGCTTTTGAAGAAAAATGGAACGACATCAAAATAATTATTGAATACGGAATGCTTTCCGAGGATAAATTCTTTGAAAAATCGGATAAATTTGCCCTATATCCAACGGTTGACGGAACCTATTTTACTTTTGAAGAATTGGAAGAAAAAATTAAACCACTTCAAACAGATAAAGACAACAAACTGGTTATTTTATATGCCTCAAACGAAAAAGCGCAGCACAGTTATATTGATGCCGCAAAAGAAAAAGGCTATGAAGTTTTGTTACTGGATTCCCCAATTGTTTCTCACTTGATTCAAAAACTGGAAGGTTCGAAAGAAAATATCCATTTTGCGCGCGTTGATGCTGATCAAATTGACAATTTAATTAAAAAAGACGAAGTCAAAATAAGCAAACTTTCCGATGACGAAATAGCCGAATTAAAACCGATTATTGAAGAAATAATTCCAACAAAAACCTATTCGGTTCAAATGGAAGCGATGGATTCATTGGCAAACCCGTTTATCATTACACAACCAGAGTTTATGCGTCGGATGAAAGAAATGCAGGCGACAGGTGGCGGTGGATTTATGGGAATGGGCAATTTTCCAGATATGTACAATTTGGTGGTGAATACCAACAATGAATTGGTTGGTAAAATTTTGGCCACAAAAACCAAAAAGAAACAGGAAGCGTTAATTAAACAGGCGTTTGACTTGGCAAAACTTTCCCAAAATTTATTGCACGGTGAAGATTTGACCAATTTTATCAAACGAAGTTTCGAGCTGATTAAATAGCAATTCAAAATAGTTTAACAAACAATTAGTAAAATGCCTCAATAGTTATTGGGGCATTTTTTATTACTTTTATCAGCATATTAATAATTTACAATACTTGGCATTTTTTTTGCAGCTGTCTATGAAATTAAAACTGAAAATGAGCAACAACTTAAACTTAATTCTCTTTACACTTTTTATAAGCTGTTTCTCGGTAAATTTATTTTCACAAACTGATTCCGGAAAATCTGCCAGCAAGCCCCTAAAAATGGATGACCAAGCTGGTACCCTTAAAAGCAAAACACCCATAAAAGCCACTTTTGAAAATAATAAAATAGCACCTCCGGCTCAAAATCTTGATTTTAAAATCGATGAGAAATTAAACACAAGCGCCATTGATAAAAACTTGGAACAAAATAAATCCAATTCTAAAAATCATAACTTTTTAATGGAAACATTGCCGGAAGACAAAGACATTATCGGCAAAAAGTACTGGAAAGGACAAGATGTAACCCATAAAAAATTGCAAAGTAATTTTAGTTTGGGAACCGTTAATAGCACCACAAAAACAGTTAAAATTGAATGCAGGGATTTTGGTTTGGTTGATGGTGACCGAATACAAATTTACCTGAACAATACAGTTGTGAGCACCAACATCGGGTTAAAAGGAAATTATTTTGTGGTGTATCTCAATTTAGAAGAAGGCTTTAACAGAATAGATTTTCAGGCTTTAAACCAAGGATATTCTGGTCCGAACACTGCAGAAATGATTGTTTATGACGCTATGGGAAATATCATCTCTTCGAAGGAATGGAATTTGGCAACCGGCGAAACTGCCACGCTTGGCATCATTAAAAAATAAAGAGATTATGGTTTTAGCCGCATCGGGCGTAATTTTACAAGACAAAAAAATACTGTTGTTGCAACGTTCCCATTACACTGAAAATTATCCGGAATATTGGGGTTGCCCGGGCGGAAGAGCCGAAATTGGTGAAACTGCCGAGCAAAATGTGATACGTGAAGTAAAGGAAGAATGCAATTTGGACTTTACACCTACCGAAATTATTAAAATCGGCATTTGGCAAGACCGGAAATATTACAGATTTCTTGGAAATTGGACCGGAGAAATAAAAATTCAGGAACTTGAAGTTTTGGATTACAACTGGTTTTCATTTGATGAAGCTTCAAAACTGAATTTGGCTTTTGATTATCGGGAAATCATTGAAATGCTATACAAGAACCGCCAATTATTATAAAATATTATCTACATACTTCATTCACATATTGTCCCAAAAGGCATTGAAAATATTAGGCTGCAAAATTATGCACCAACCATTTTTTACAATTTTATTCCGTCAAACGCAGGCATAAAAAAAGCCATCAAACGCGGACAACTATTAATCAATGGTGAAATTGCCCAAACAGGAACTTATGTGCAATTTGGCCATACAATCGATTTGTTGGAAACGCCGCAGTCGCAACCCAAAATATTTGAACTACCTTTAGAAATTTTGTTTGAAGACCATCATATGGCGACGATTCATAAACCGGCCGGATTTTCAGTGAGTGGAAATGCTTATAAAACCATTTACAACGCATTGCCCTTTAATTTAGAAAAAAGTACTGAATCCGATGCGCTTTCCTGGCCAACACCGGTGCACAGATTGGACAATCAAACCACGGGAATATTATTGATTGCCAAAACAAAAACCGCACAAATTGCATTGGGGAACCAATTTGAAAATCATACCATTCAAAAAAAATATTGCACGGTTGTGATTGGCAAAGTGCTTAAAAATGGCAAAATAAACTCGCCCATTGAAGACAAAACTGCCGAAACTGATTTTGAAGTCGTTACCGTTGTAAACTCTTTAAGATTTGAACATTTAAGTCTTTTAAATGTTTTTCCAAAAACAGGAAGAACACATCAAATACGCATTCATTTAGCAAGCATCAATCATCCAATTTTTGGCGACAAATTATATGTGGAAGAAAAAATGCTTCACAGGGGAAAAGGACTTTTTTTATGCGCACAGGAAATAACTTATCGCCATCCAAAAACTTCAAAAGAAATCAACTTAAGAATTGAAATTCCGAATAAATTTGAATCTTTGCTTAGAAGGGAGCAAAGACGCTGGGAGAACTATCACAAAAGTTAAATGCCTGCCGGTAGACAGGCAAGTTATATGTTAAATGTTTAAGTCCGAAGACCGGAAGACCGCAGTCAGAAGTTGAAATCTGAATAAATATGTAATAATATAACATATCAAACTTTCTTTCTCCCGATAGCAATCGGGATAGAAAAGGTTGGGGATAGGAATCTTATTTAAACAAATCATTCAGCACTTTTGCCAAACGAATTCCTCCTTTTTGAAGCTGCGAACGAACAGTTTCAAAATTTTCATAAGAATATTTATAGCTTAATTTTTCGCCAACCGTAACGGAAGCATATGCTTTCACCGCGAATGTTTGCGTTTCATTCACCCAATCAACGATATTGCCTTTTTGTAAAAACTTCACTTGCTCTTTAGAAATTTTATCGGCATTGTCGGTAAGTTCGGTATAAGTCATTTCAAAACCGTCAATCATTTTTGAATCCCAAACTGAGTGTAAGTTGGTTCCGTTGCCAAACCACTGAACCTGAATGTCGTTTCCGCCTTTATCTTCTGCTCTTCCAACGTGCATCGGCTGATGTAAGTCGCCCATAAAATGAACCAATAATTTCAAATAAAAGGCTTTGTCTTCTTTTGTGGAATTTTTGTCTAAAATAATAGCTTTGCATTTTTCAATTCCTGTGACCATATCGCCTTCTGGATTTTTTTCAGAATCTTCATATTTTACGCCAAAAGGCATATTCACATAATGCATCGTATTGAAATTTCTGTAACGCTTGTCCGATTTTATGTCGTCCCCAAAAGTGGAAACCAAGGCCAAACTTTGTCCGTCCAAAATTTCTGCAATTTTGCGTTTTGTTTTGGATTTTGTATAATCATTCGCAATCTCGCCAATGGTTCTGTGACCAGTTTTTCCCCAATCCGGGTTGCCATCATTTGCAAATAATTGTGAACTTATCAGTAAAAATACAGTTAAAATATAGCTTAATTTGAAGGTTTTCATCTTGTTTGTTTTTTGGCTAAGATAAAAAATAAATGGGTAAAAATTTTGGAATCATTAAAAATTATTTTATATCTTTATGATATCATATTAATATCAACTAAAACAACAATCATGACACAAGAAAAACTTATTAAATTATCGAGTGGCTATTTGATGCTCTTCCTCTTTTTCGCTTTAGCCATCTCCGGAATTTACGGTCTTGCCAATATTTCTGACTGGTTCGCCATCGCTATCTTTTTGGCAATTATTATTCTTCCCGGTTTCTTTTTGGTAAATCCAAACACCTCAAAAGTAATTTTGCTTTTTGGGAAATACATCGGAACGGTAAAAGAAAACGGATTTTATTGGGGAAATCCTTTGTATCTGAAAAAAGGAATTTCATTAAGGGCCTGCAATTTCGACAGCGAGCGCGTAAAAGTAAACGACAAATTGGGAAACCCGATTATGATCAGCACTATTTTGGTTTGGAAAGTAAAAGACACCTACAAAGCCGCTTTTGATGTGGACAATTACGAAAATTTTGTGCGCGTACAATCGGATGCCGCTGTTCGTAAATTGGCGAGTTTATATCCTTACGACAATTTTGAAGATGACGATAAAGATGAAGAAATTACTTTGAGAGCAAGTGTAAATGAAGTGAGCATTGCTTTAGAAAAAGAACTTGCTGAACGACTTAATATGGCCGGCATTGAAGTTTTGGAAGCACGTATCGGTTATTTGGCATACGCACAGGAAATTGCAAGCGCCATGTTAAAACGCCAACAAGCAACGGCAATTATTGCCGCACGACACAAAATTGTGGAAGGCGCTGTAAGTATGGTAGAAATGGCGATTTTAAAATTAAGCAAAAATAATATTGTGGACTTGGATGAAGAACGAAAAGCAGCGATGGTAAGTAATTTAATGGTGGTTCTTTGTTCAGACAAAGATGCGACGCCAATTGTAAACACAGGAACTTTAAACCACTAATCTATGATCACAATTTTGGTTTACGTTACCCTCATTATTTATATGGTAGTTTCAAAAATGATTTTTTAACAATTAATTTTACAATCATGAAGGAGTATAAAATTTTATCAAAAGGTTTTTGGAAAAAAGACCCCTATTTTGAAGATAGTCTGAATCAATATGCAAGGGAAGGCTGGGAAGTGGTCTGCGCTATTAGCAACGGACATGGTGATTTTTCAAAAGTGATTTTTGAACGGGATAAAAATAAATATTAATGACCATTTATTGTGAAAAACAGCAATTTCCCATTTCAAAAAAAGTCAAATAAAGACGCCAAAAATGAGAATATTTATTGAAGAACAAAAGTTTACGCAAATCTGGTTATTTATTAGCTTGGCCATTGTTTTTGTTGTGGCAGCAATTCCGATAGTTAAAGATTGGGACACTATTTCACAAGGTAATATTGGGGAAATACTAAATAATTTAGGAGGGTTTCTGGTCATTATATTCATCTTTGCGCTTTTTAATTATTTTAAGCTGAAAACAAGAATAGACGAAAAAGGTGTTTATTATCAGTATTTGCCATTTCATTTTTCCTATCGGTTTATACCTTGGGATGAGATTGACAAAAGTTACGTTCGAAATTATAACGCCATTTTTGAATATGGCGGCTGGGGCTTGAAATTCAGTTTTAGAAAAAACCGAGGAAAATCATTTACGGTAAAAGGAAATATCGGACTTCAATTGTTATTGACAAATGGGAAACACCTTTTAATTGGAACACAAAAGAAAGAAGAAATTCAAAGAACGATTGACACCTATCAGGACAAAATTGGAAAGATGAATTCTTAAATTCACAAAAGAAATTAAATATGTCGAAGAAAGCATTTGCATTACGGATAGACGAAGAACTGCTTAAAGCAATAGAAAAATGGGCTGCTGATGAGTTTCGTTCCACAAACGGGCAATTGGAATGGATGCTCAACAAAAGCCTGAAAGACGCAAAGCGCTTGCCTAAAAAATCGAATCCCGAGTAAGAAATAATTTATATCGTAAAAAAACTCCAAATTTGCATTTGGAGTTTTTTTGTGTTTATTGAATCTTATTATTTCTTTGGATGCACTAAAGTCATTTCATCAATTAAATTTTTAGCGCCGGCATATTTATCGATGATAAACAGCACATAACGAATATCAACCATAATATTTCTGCAAATATCCGGATCGTAATTCATATCGCTCATCGTTCCTTCCCAAACCCTGTCGAAGTTCAATCCGATTAAATTTCCGTGGGCGTCAATGGCCGGACTTCCAGAATTTCCTCCGGTTGTGTGGTTTGTGCCAATAAAGTTAACAGGCATTTTTCCGTTTTCACCATATTGTCCGTAATCTTTGGTTTTGTATAAATCCAATAATTTTTGCGGTACATCAAACTCATAATCTCCCGGAACATATTTTTCCATAACACCTTCTAAATAAGTGGTTGTATTATAATAAACCCCATCTCTTGGCTCGTAACCACTCACCTGCCCGTAAGTTACCCGAAGTGTGCTGTTTGCATCAGGGAAAAATCGGTTGTTTGGAAAAACTTCCATCAACGCTTTCATATATTCTTTTTGCACCGCTTCAATTTGCACATTTAATTCTTGAAATTTCGGTTCCAATTTGGTGTAAAAAATAGTGTGCAATTCTTTTCCAAATGCATAAGCCTTGTCTTCATTCAACTTTTTGATCACTTCTTCAGGAGTTCCGGAAAGTAATTTTTCAGTACCTTCCATAGTTGTTAGTTTTGAGTTGACATAAATATCATTTGTAATTGATTTAAAATCAGCATTAACCATATTGGCAGGCAAATATTCTTTGGGTGATTTTTCAGCATATAAAGCAACCAATTTTTCAAAAACGGGCTTGTCAACTGTGGTGCTATAATTTTTATAGATTCCATTTAAAGTTTTCATGGCAGTTTCTTTTGCTTTGTTAAAAGCGGGTTCGCCGCCTTTTAAATACGCTTGTTCAATTTGATAGGCCCTAAAAGTAATTCCTAACAACTCCACATTTCTGTAGGCAACTTCCATCCAGTATTCGCGCGCCAAAGAAACACTTTCTATTTCTGCATATAATTTTTCAAAATCCGACAACAAAGTTTTATAACCAACCAAATCTTTTTCATTGACTATTTTAGAAAATTCTTTTTCCAAATTGCGTTTCTTTTCAATCGCATTTGATTTTTGAATTCCCTGATTTTCCCCTATCCATTTTTTCCAATAATTTGCGGTGGAAGCATATTTTGAAGCATATTTTATCTTGATATCTGCATCCTTTCTCATAAATGAATCCGTTATTTTTAAGGCATTGTCACGAATTTCAATTTTTGCCGGATTCAACACGTTCACAATTTGGGCTACGCCAACGGCCGGCAAATATTCATTGGTGCGTCCCGGAAATCCGAATACCAAGGTGAAATCGCCTTCTTCCACACCATCTAATGATATTGGCAAATAATGGTTAGGTTTGTAGGGCACATTGTCTTTTGAATAACTTGCTGGACGGTTATTTGCATCGGCATAAATACGGAACATAGAAAAATCTCCTGTATGGCGTGGCCACATCCAATTGTCGGTATCTGCCCCATATTTTCCTATGGATGAAGGCGGTGCGCCAACCAAACGCAGATCGTTAAACGTTTCGGTTACAAACAACAAATATTGATTGCCGTGGTAAATTGATTTGATATTCGCTTTTTGCCAGCCCTCTTTTTGGGCAGCTTTTGCTACTTTTTCAATATTTTGGTTGATGATTTTCAATTTTGAAGCTTCATCCATATTGGCTGTTACGCCTTGAAAAACATCAGAAGTGACATCGTCAATTCTTTTGATAAAAGTGACACTCATGCTTGGATTTGGCAATTCCTGATCATAATTCATCGCCCAAAAACCGTCTTTCAAATAGTCGTTTTCCACAGTTGAGTGTGATTGTATGGCGCCATAACCGCAATGATGGTTTGTCAAAAGCAAACCGTTTGGTGAAATAATTTCTGAAGTACAGCCACCGTTAAAATGCACGATGGCATCTTTTAAACTTGAATTGTTAACATCATAAATGTCTTTTGCGGTCATTTTGCTGCCCAACAATTGCATTTCGCGTTCATTCATCCCTTCCAATAAAGAAGGAATCCACATCCCACCTTGTATTTCTCTAACATCTTGTTTAGTAACAGCGGTACTTTTTGCTGAAGTTGAAGCTGTTTCCTGAATCGGCTTGCAGGAAATTGCCAATAAGGCGACTAAAAAATAAAGTTTTATATATTTCATTTGTATCTGTTTATTCCACAAATATACACAACCATAAACACTTTTTTTAGTCTGATATTCAATGAACTCATCTTAATTTTTTCAATTGGCTAAAAAACTGCTCTTTTGAGCCTGCTTTTTGTCTTTTTTTCCTTCCGTAGCGGTGCTATGCAACTTAAAAAAACTTCAATCAAACTCAAAATAGCTAATTTTCGCTTCAATCAAATAAGTCAAGATGAGTTCAATAAAAAAATAGTATTTTAGCCAAAATTCAAAAAAAAACATGGATACAACGCCAATTATTACACAAGACACCATTGCCTTCGGAATATTAATGCTGACGCTCGGATTCGTTTTTTACACATCCTCCAGTGAAAATAAAGTTTGGCAAAAGTTTTATAAAATTATACCCGCATTATTGATGGCTTATATGTTACCGGCTATTTTTACCTCATTTGGCGTTATTGCGCCGGAATGGACTTCAATAAATGAGGCCGGAGAGCTTGTTAAACACGAATCCCAATTATATTATGTGGCAAGCAGATTTCTGCTACCGGCTTCTTTGGTATTATTGACCTTAAGCATTGACATAAAAGCAGTGCTTAATTTGGGGCCAAAAGCATTAATTATGTTTTTAACAGGAACTGTCGGCATTATAATTGGTGGCCCAATTGCCATATTAATAATTTCTGTGATTTCTCCCGAAACGATGGGAGGCGTTGGGCCGGATGCAGTTTGGCGCGGACTGGCAACGTTGGCGGGAAGCTGGATTGGCGGTGGTGCCAACCAGGCGGCGATGCTTGAAATTTACGGATACAATCCGAAATTGTACGGCGGAATGGTTTTGGTTGACATTGTTGTCGCAAACATTTGGATGGCGATTATATTAATAGGTATCGGAAAATCAGAAAAAATAGACAAATGGCTGAAATCAGATACTTCAGCAATTTCGGCATTAAAAGAAAAAGTATCAACATTCAGCTCAAAAATATCAAGAAACCCTTCGCTATCCGATTTAATTGTCATACTCTCCATTGCGTTTACAATAGTTGGAATTTCTCATTTCGGCGCAGATGCCATTTCTGCATTTTTAATAGAAAATGTTCCATCCGTAAGCGATAAACGCTCTTCATTATCATCTTTCGGATCACAATTCTTTTGGATGATTAGTATTGCAACTATTTTAGGAATTATTTTGTCATTTACAAGGTTTAAAACTTACGAAGGCGCAGGAGCCAGTAAAGTTGGAAGTGTATTTATATACATTTTAGTGGCAACCATTGGAATGAAAATGGATTTGACGATGATTTTAGATAATCCGGGATTGATTTTAATTGGAATTATTTGGATGACCATTCATGCGGCTTTGCTAATTATTGTAGCCAAACTAATTCGTGCTCCTTACTTCTTCTTGGCCGTTGGAAGTCAGGCAAATGTTGGAGGTGCAGCTTCAGCGCCTGTTGTCGCCGCTGCATTTCATCCTTCATTAGCGTCGGTTGGTGTAATTTTAGCTGTTTTTGGTTATGTTGTCGGCACTTACGGCGCTATGCTAACGGCCGAATTAATGCGTATTGTTGCACCCTAATTTACTTTTATAAATAAAATTTAAACAGATGAGAAAAATATTTGGCTTTATAGCTATTGTGGCGCTTTTAGTTTCCTGTAATAAAAACGAGCAAGGAAACATGGTTGTGAAAGTCACCATTGATGGTTTAAAAAAGGGAACTTTGTATTTGCAAAAAGTGAAAGATACTGCTTTGATTTCTGTGGATTCCATTCAACTGGACGGTAAAACCGAAATAGTGCTTAGCGATGATGTTGAAAGTCCGGAAATCTATTTTTTGGCGTTGGATAAAATTGCGGGAGAAAGAATTTCGTTTTTTGGTGAAAAAGGTGAAATAACCGTAAATGCCAAATTGGAGAAATTTGCGACATCTGCAAAAATAACAGGATCGGTTAACCAGGATTTATTGGCGGAACATAAAGCGATGGCGCAAAAATTTAACGGCAAAAAATTGGACCTGGTTGTTGAAAAGTTCAATGCCTATAAAATTAACGATACTGCTTTGGCTGCAAAACTTGAACAGGAAGAGGCAAGCCTGATTAAACGAAAATATTATTACACCACCAATTTTGCCGTTGTTAATGCAGGCCAAGAAGTTGCGCCTTATCTGGCTTTAACAGAATTGTATGATGCCAATATCAGATTATTGGACACCATTAACAATTCGCTTTCTAAAGAAGTAAAAGCTTCTAAATACGGTAAGGAATTGGAAAAATATATTACGGAAATTAAAGGCCCCCTAGCCCCCGAAGGGGGAATTTAAAAGGTGAAAAAGTTAATATTAAATATTAAAAGCCAGCCGGTTAAAATTTTGAAGGTCAAAAACGGAAGTTAAAAGTTAAAACTAAAATCTGAAAGCAAAATTCAAGATTCGTAAATCTAAAATCTAAATTCGTAACTCAATTTGCGTTAGGGATTGAACGGCTTGTTTGAGCTCTTTTTTTGTTGCTTTTCGCAACAAAAAAAAGCGAGTAGTGAAAGCCCTGCCCGCAGGGAAACGCCCACCGAAAAGGTCGGTAGGCCCAAATAATTTGCTTTTGATTGGCTTCTTCTTTATTTGTTGCGTAATCTTGTAACAAATTATATGAAACGCATACTTATTAATTGCTAAATAGTTAGAACCTGTGAATAAAGAAATTGAGCATAAATTTATTGTTGAATTTGAGCAAAATCAAAATATCATTCATAAAGTATGCAGAATTTACACTTCTAACCAGGACGCCCACAATGATTTATTTCAGGAGATTGCGATTCAGCTTTGGAAAGCATATCCGAAGTTTCGGGGCGAGTCTAAACTGAGCACTTGGATGTACAGGATTGGGCTGAATACGGCCATTACTTTGTACCGGAAATCGAAAAGAAGCATTGTGACACAGGACTTTGACTCGGTTTTATACCGGATTGAATCGACAAGTTACGATGATACGGAGGAAGAGCAATTGAAGCTGATGTATAAGGCAATTCACCAATTGTCCGACATTGACAAAGCGTTGATTTTCTTGTATCTGGAAGATGTAAATTATAAGGAAATATCCGAAACAATGGGTATTTCGGAAGTAAACGCACGTGTGCGGATGAACAGAATTAAAACGCGTTTAAAAACAATATTAAATCCTTAAATGATGGATGAACTAGAATTCTTAAAAAAGGATTGGAAAAAGCAAGGCGCTGATTTTCCGAAATTATCGTATGACGAAATTTATAAATTGATCCATAAAAAATCTTCATCGATTGTGAAATTGATTTTTATTATTTGTGTGGCAGAATTTTTGTTTTGGGGATTGATAACGCTTTTGATTCCTGAAAGCACTTTTGCCATTTATGAAAAATTCAATTTAAATACATTTCTGTTTATTGCGCAAATTTTGCATTATGTTGTGGTGTTTGTTTTTATTTACCTGTTTTATAAAAATTACAAGACAATTTCGGTAGTTGACAGCACCAATTTACTGATGAAAAACATTTTAAAAACCCGCAAAACGGTGAATTATTATGTGTATTACAATATTGCTTTGTACATTTTATTGTCGGTTATTTTGAATGTTGTTATGTTTTCACATCCCAATATTTTAATTGAAAACATGATGCCGAAAAACGCCACTTTGGACAGCGATAAATTTCTGGGCATTATGATTGTGGTTCAAATCGTTGTTTTGTTGGCGATGTGTGGAATTATATGGGCTTATTACAGAATTATTTACGGAATTTTGCTGAAAAAATTAAACAGAAACTATAAAGAATTGGAATCTTTGGAGGTTTAAAACAGTGATTGAAATTATTCACAAAAAAACAGCGAAATAAAAATTTCGCTGTTTTTTGCTTAACAACCAACAAAAAATCAATATCCAACCTGAATATATTTTTTCAAAGTTTCCGTTTGCGGATTTTCAAACAATTCTTTGGGACTTCCCTGCTCAATTACTTGTCCGTCGTACATAAAAATAACGTGATCGGCCAATCGTTTTGCCTGCCGTAAAATATGGGTAACCACAATTACGGTATAGTTTTCCTTTAATTCCAAAAACTTTTCTTCAATGGCTTTGCTCGAAATTGGATCCAATGCGGAAGTAGGTTCATCGGCCAAAAGGATTTCGGGATTTGTGGCCAAGCCTCTTGCCAAGCACAATCGCTGTTGTTGGCCTATTGAAAGTTTTGTGGCAGAATCATCTAACCTATCTTTTACCTCGTCCCAAAGGGCGGCTTGTTTTAAATAAACTTCCACCCTTTCTGCCAATATTTTTTTATCTTTTACGCCTTTCAATTTTAATCCATACGCCACATTTTTAAAAATAGACATAGGCAAGGGATACGGTTTTTGGTTTAAAAGCCCCATTTTTTGACGTAAATCTGTTACATTTTGTTTGGTATGAAAAATATCGTCTTCACCAATAAACACGCTCCCTTCAACTTTAAGTTCAGGGTATAAATCCGTTAACCGATTCAAACATTTAAACAAAGTTGTTTTTCCGCAACCGGATGGTCCTAAAAGCACCGTCAATTTATTTTTGGGAATTTCGATATTGATTCCTTTTAAAATCAATTTTTCTTTTGAAGAAACTTTTAAATTTTTAATTACAATTGCACTTTCCATTCTTATACTTGGTGTTTTTTGAATTTTTTTGATAACAATCTTGCCGTAAGGCTAATGGTGAAAACAATGGCAATCAGTATGACTGCAGCGGCATAAGCTCTTTCACGGACTTCTGGTATTGGCGATCCCAATTGAAAAAAGATGGCCAAAGGCAACGTTGCCACCGGATCAGTCAATTTTTCGGGAATATGATCTGTAAATCCAGCCGTAAATAATACGGAAGCCGCATCGCCTATTCCACGTCCAAAAGACAATAAAATGGCGGTAATAAATCCGGGCAAAGCCTGTTTGAAAAAAACTTTAAAAGCCGTTTCCGTTTTTGTGGAACCCAGAGCCAAAGAAGCTTCCATCAAACCTTTGGGAATGGTTCTCAAAACCTCATCCATTGCCCTAATCATAATGGGAATAATAAGCAAGGTTACGGCAATTATTCCCGCCAATAACGAAGTTCTTAATCCGAAATAAATCATTATGGTAAATCCGAATGCTCCGTAAACAATAGACGGAACGCCCCATAAAGCGTCTAAAACAAATCGGGTCATTGTTAAAAATTTTGGCCTTCGAACCAAATAAACATTCATATAAAGCGCCACCGGCAATCCGATAATAAAAGCTAAAAATGTGGCTGAAACCGAAATATAAAATGAGCCAATTATGGCATTTAAAATTCCGCCTTCTTTTCCAAAATAATAGCCGCCTTCGGGCAATCTGCTCACCATATCCCAAGATAAAGACGGCAATCCCTTTTTTAGAATGATATAAAAAATATACACCAATACCAAAATGATGGATGCGGTGACCAAAGACATCAATAGCCTAAAAAACTGTTCTTCAATTTTTTTCCTGTTCATCATTGCGTAACTGTGGTTTTTTGTATGAGATACCTTGCGGCAACATTAAAAAATATAACGATGATAAAAAGCAGCAATGCCGCCAGCATCAAAGCCGAATCGTAAAAAGGAATTGACATCATTTCGCCATAATTATTGGCAATTAGAGCCGGTAAAGGATAGCCCGCGTCAAAAACGCTCTTTGGAAATTGCACTACATTTCCCACCACCATAAGCACAGCAATAGTTTCTCCCAATGCTTTTGAAATTCCCAATCCAAAAGCGGAAAGAATACCAGACAAACCTTTTTTTAACACCACAAATTTTATGGTTTCCCAATAAGTTGCGCCCAATGAAAGTGACGCTTCTTTGTATTCAACCGCAATGCTGTTAAAAACTTCAATAAGCATATTCAACACATAAGGAATGGTCATAACCGCCAATACTAAAGCACCAGCCAAAATGCTGTAACCGCTGGATTCCGCATTAAAAAATGGCGCTAAATTGTCGCCCACAAAAGGAACAATCACCAAAATTCCCCAAACGCCGTAAACCACCGACGGGATTCCCGCCAAAATATCTATAACAGAATGCATAAAACCCAACAACCATTTTGGCGCATATTGGGTTAAATGAATGGCCGAAAGCAAACACAAAGGCATGGAAATGGCGGTGGCAATTACAGTAACCAAAATGGTTGATATGATGAAGGGCAAAAAACCAAAGTCACCTCTCATAGGTGACCAGGTTGAGCTGCTTAAAATACCGATCAAAGAATTTTCTTGCAACAATGGCATTGATTTTACAACCAAGCCAAGTCCAATCATCAGCGGCAGCAACAGCACAAACCAAATGGCAATTTGCATCCAGCCGCTTGACAATGAATCAATAAATTTTCGCATCTATATTATTGTAGATTATTGGTTTTGGTAATTCTTAAATAAGGTTTTATTTTTTTGAATCCCGGAAAACGTTTTTGGGCTTCCTCGTCTGAAACCGAAGGAGATATTACAGCATCTTCACCCTTTTGCCAGTTTGCCGGCGTGGCTATTTGGTGGTGTGCGGTCAATTGCAAACTGTCAATTACCCTAAGCAATTCCTGGAAATTTCTTCCAGTTGAAGCCGGATAAGTAATGGTCAATTTTATTTTTTTATCTGGTCCAATAATGAAAACAGAACGCACGGTAAATTTTTCTGATGCATTTGGATGAATCATTCCGTACAATTCAGCCACTTTTTGGTCGGGATCGGCAATAATTGGAAAATTCACTTCTGTTTTTTGTGTTTCATTAATATCTTTTATCCATTCGTGGTGACTTTCCAAAGAATCTACACTTAAAGCGACTACTTTTACGTTGCGCTTTTCAAATTCGTTTTTCAGTTTTGCCGTTGCACCCAATTCTGTGGTGCAAACAGGCGTGAAATCGGCCGGATGAGAAAACAAAATTCCCCAGCTAACGCCCAGCCAATTGTGAAATTCAATTTTTCCTTCGGTGGTTTCCGCCGTAAAATTTGGAGCGGTATCCCCTAGTCTTAAATGTGCCATAATGATAATTTTTAATAATTAAGATACACCTCCAATTAAGGAGATGTATCTATGATTTTACGTATAATTGTTAAAACTAATTTAATTTATTTTCTTGTTCTTTCAAATATTTTCCTTCTAAAGTAACATAACCTGCCGGAACCACATATTGTTGCCCATCTGTTAAAACCCACTTCAAAAAATCTATTGTCGCCTGGTTTTGCGGTTTTCCGTTGGCCACAAAATAAAGTTCTCTTGCGGGCGGAGAAGGAAATTTTCCTTTTGCGACTGCATCAAGTAAATTTCTTACGTTTTCATAGAAATTTTCATCTTCATCAATAGTCCCATTACCATTAATGTCAATTGGAATCACTTCAATTCCCGGACGTTTTTTTTCTGTATTGATGTCATAGGCATATACAATATTATTATAGGCAATTCCGGCAGGCTCTTTGCTTACGGCTTCTGCCAATCCTGGATCTCCAAAAACACCCACACCTTTTAAATCTTCTTGTTTTGCATCAATAAAAGCCGCCCAAGTTGCTGCGGCTCCACAGGCATCGGAACGCGTAAATATTTTAATTGGTGCATCAATTTCAATTCCGGAAAGTTGTTTCCAATTGGTGATGGTTCTATCAACAAAAATGGCTTTAAATTCAGCTTGTGTCAATCCTTTTTTCTTTAAAGTTTCAAGCGCTGGATTCTCAGCACTAATCGTTGGAATTACCGCATCTTTGGTAACGGCCACCCACCAAACACCTTTATCTTTTTCAGCCTGCGTAATTTCCCTCGAAAACATCCCTAAATCTACAATGCCGCCCAAAGCATCGGCCATTCCCTTTCCGGCTCCACCGGCCTGAATATCAAACCTAATTTGCTTATCGGGATTTGCTTTGTTGTATTCATCAGCCCATTGATTTGCCAATGGATACAAGGCAAATGCGCCAGATAAGCTTACTCTGGCAGGCTCAACAGCCTCTTTTTTCTTTGTGTCGCAAGAAACGAAAACGGAAGTTATCGCTATCGCCAATATGATATAATTTAGTTTTTTCATTTTAATAAATTTAATGGATTTAGAATTTTTGATTACTTAATTGTTGTTTAAAATCTAATTTGAAACTGGGCTGCGGCATAATTATTATCCACGCTAATGCCTTGTTCATCTTTAAATGTATAGTTTATTTGAAAACGCGCATTGTTGTTGAAATTATAGGTTGCGCCCAAAACATACAAAGTTGAAGCATTGTCGCTTACTGCTTTATCAGCATCATAAGTGTCGTATTTCGCAACGATTTGCAATTTTTTATCCAAGAAATAATAGCCAGTTTGAAGGTAAAACCCCTCTTTTGTTTTTTGGCCGTCTTCTCCATGAATATACTCACTGCTTACAACCCAATTTTGCCAGTTATAGTTTAGGTCGAACCCATACCTGTCGCGTTTAGAATTTACCGAAGCAATATTCGCCTCTCCGTCATAAATAGCGCCACTGATATCCAACCCTTTAATTGGATGAATAATCAGTCTGGCCGCAATGTCTTTGTGCTGGTTATTGTCGCCTGTGTTAATGCCTAGGCCGTTAAAAACACCAATTTTATAATCGACACAAGCCCTGCCTTCATACTTAAAAATAGTCCCGCCAACCTGAACGCCAATATCGCGACCACCGTTATTACCAATAACATCCTTGCCTCTGCCAACCAATGCCTCAACTACCTGAGAACGGTCAATAAGGTCGAGTTTTGATGATGAAGCTAGGTTTTCAAGCGAAAAAGGAATTTTGGCCTGCCCAAGCGTAACGTTCAAATAATCGTTGAGTTTATATTCCGCGTAGGCATCTAATAATTTCACAGAATTTGCAAATTCAACCTGCAAACGATAATTCCAACGTGGGGATATTGCGCCTCTGACATCAAGACGCGCTCTGCGAATATCAAATTGATCTATTTTTCCCTGTTCGTCAAATTGCCTGTAACGCAATTGTGTATAACCCGCCAATTTTATTTTACTGCCCACCTCAACAAAATTTGCTTTTTTTTCTGAAGAAGATTTTGCTTTCAATGAATCGCCTTGTTGTTTTGTTATAGAACCATTTTTGATTAACAGGTTAATTAAATCATCATTGGATTGTGCTTTTATTGATAAACTGATTATCAATAAAAATAAGGAGATAAAGATTTTTTTCATTTTATAGTTTTTGATTTTTGATTCGACAAATATATAAAACATATTTATCCTACCAAATTTATATGATATAAAATTAAAAAAATTTATAATCGCTCTACCTCAACCAATGATTTGTTCAGTATTGGCAACATTTCAGTACGCAATTGAACAAATAATTTTTTTATTTTACAAGTAGCTTCATCGTCACATTCATCGCATTTTTCATAAAAATTTAAAGAAACACAAGGAATTAAAGCGATTGGACCGTCAATAATTCTAATGATATCGGCTATGGTAATTTCGCTTGGCTCTTTTGAAAACCTATAGCCTCCACCTGCGCCACGTTCACTTTTTAAAATCTTGCTCTGGCGCAATTCGCGAAGAATATTTTCAAGAAATTTATAGGGAATATTTTCATTTTCTGAAATTAATTTTGCAGAAATTGGTGTTTTCTCTTTATTCTCATAAAGGAATAACAGTGCTTTGATAGCGTATCTTGCTCTTTTGGATAACATTTTTGAAGGTGTTTTAGATTGACTTAAATAAATTCATATTTTGAACCTCTTAAAAGTAATAAAATTTATGATTGTTTTGATTTCAATTTTACGCTCCATTCAAATTCATAGGCAGAAACCTGCTCGTTATTTTCATTTAGGCCTACCGATTTCAATAAAATAGTTTGTCCTTCACCAGTTTCAATGGTTCTTTTTAAAGCCTCATCAAGCAAATGACCATCGGTACAGGTAAAAGTTATTTTCCCAACTGCCTTTTTAGTAAAAGTACCGTTGTGGTTGGTCACCAACATAGAAATTTGCTTGCCACTTTCTTTAATTTTTTTAATCACCAAAGCGCCTGTGGTTAGTTCAGCCGCCATTGACTGAACTGCAAAATACATAGAGTTAAACGGATTTTGGTTAATCCATCGATGTGTTACGGTAACAATGGTTTTTTCATTATCGAGTTCTTTTAACCGCACGCCACATAAATAGGCCGATGGCAATTTAAATATCAGAAATCGGTTCATTTTTTTTACTGTAACACCCATAAAATTTTAATTTTCGGCAATTTATAAAAAAAACACCGATTTTGATTAAGAAGATGCTTCTAAAGTAAAGATAAAACTGCTACCGACATTTTCATTGCTTATCACTTTAATAGTGCCACCATTTTTTTCGATGAACTCATTGCAAAGAACCAAACCCAAACCGGTTCCCGCTTCCTTGTCGGTTCCTGCAGATCTATAATTATGTTCAATTTTGAATAGATTTTTGACTTTTTTCTCACTCATTCCAATCCCGGTATCAGTAATAGCAGTTTCTATCATTTTCTTGCCATTCACCATAATTTCTTTTGAAGAAACGGTAATTGTTCCTCTTTTTGGCGTAAACTTAATGGCATTCGACAATAAATTTCTTGTGATGGTAGAAACCATTTTTTTATCTGCAAAAACGCTCAAATTTTCTGAAAAATCAGATTTTAAATCAATAATTTTTGAAGAAACAAGCGAATTTACCCCCGTAATATTATGTGTCAATAAATGACTTAATATAAAATCTTCCTTTTCAGCTTCAATACTTCCTATTTGAACTCTTGACCATTCCAATAAATCGTGGAGCAAAGCCAAGGTAAAATTGGCAGATTTATTAATAATGGTTGCAAAAGATTTAATTTTTTCAGGATGTAAATCCTCTGAATTCTCTTTTAGCAATTCAGAAAATCCAATTATTCCGGCAATAGGATTTATTAAATCATGAGATATAATGGAGAAAAATTTGTTTTTTGTATCATTCTGAATCTTTAATTCGTTCGTTAATTTTTCCAATTCCAATTGGTTTTTTCTTCTTTCGGTAATATCCTCTGAAGTACCAACAATGCCAATTACCTGATTTTTTTCATCAAAAATTGGCAATTTATTGGATACATAACATCTTGTTTCTCCATTTTTAATATGAGATTCCTCATAATTTAATTTTGGCTTGCCACATTGCATTATGGCCAGCTCATCTCTCCTATATTTTTCGGCATCCATTTTATCATAAAAATCAACATCCGATTTGCCAACAACATCACTTTCATTTTCCAATCCCATTTCCCTCAAAGAAATAGCGTTGACACCTAAAAAATTAGAATCAGCATCTTTCCAAAAAACATTGATTGGAATATGGTCAAGCACCTTTCTTAAAATTTGTTTTGAGATAAGCGTTTCCTGATGAATTTTTTTACGCTGAATTGCCAAACTGATGTGTGATGCCACATACTCCAACAATTCAATATCGCTTTGTTTAAAGGCATTTTTATTTTCATAACTTTGAACAACGATGGCCCCTATGGCCTCATCATTAACTCTTAGGGGAACCCCAAGCCAAGCTTTTGACATTGGTCCTATTTGTTTAATGATATGTTGATCCAATAATTTTTTAAGGCCTTTTTCATGAATAAATATGGACTTATTGGTATTTATTAAATGTGCGGTCATCGATTTTTCTGCAGGAAATTCCTCCTCAGATTCTTCCCCGGAAATAAAAGGGATATTAATTGTTTGTTTTTCCCTGTTGATAAAGGCAATATAAAAATTACTGGTGTCAATAATACGCCCCAATTCCGATTGAATTAACTGGACAAATTTCTTTAAACTTGAGGTGACATTGGCCTTTCTGGAAATTTTCAGCAATACATTCAGTACATCATCATTTTTCTTTTTTTCAGAAACATCTCTTAAAATTCCTTCATAATAGATAACCTTTCCTAGGGTATCATACACATTTCTTCCATGATCCTCCACCCAAATTTCAGTACCATCCTTTTTACGAAGGCGGTAAATGTCACTTTTTTTAAAAGTTCTCTGTAAATTACTCAATTCCTGGTCTCTTTCGGAAACATCAAAATATAGCTGGGTTTTAATATCTATGCTTAACAATTCTTCCTTAGAATCATAACCCAACATTTCAACCAACGAAGCATTTACCTCAATAAATTTACCTTCTTCAGTGCTTTTGTAGATTCCGTCAATAGAGTTGTTGAATAAGTTTTGGTATTTATTTTCAATTTCTTTAAGCGAATCAATTAATTTTTCTTGTTCATTTAATCGATTTAACAATTCGCTTTTTGTAGTGTTAGGGAATTTTGATTTGTTCTCGTCGGATGTAGTTGGATTTTTCATTTCTTTATCCATTTTATGTGTTTCATAGCTATTTTAATACCAAATATACGAATTATTATACTTGTAAATGATTTATTTATCATATATATTTCATAAATACAATATTTCAATATGTTAATTTTATGTTAAAAAGTAGTACTATGTTTTGCATAATACTATATAAAATTTATATCTTTGTGTAAGTATTTATAAAACCAATTATGATGATCACTCAAAATGATAAAACTTACAGCTCCATTACACACTTAAGCAGTTTTGCAGGATGGATTTTTCCATTTGGAAATGTGATTGTGCCTTTCGTATTATGGTCGGCCAAAAAAAGTGAAAGCGCTTATATAGACACGCACGGTAAAGCAGCCGTAAACTTTCAGTTAAGTTTAATGCTTTACGCATTTTTACTGGCATTGCTAATTATACCACTCACAATTTTTACGCTGGGATTGGGAATGGTTGCCGTACTATTGGGAATTATTCCGGTAATAATTTTAATCATTGCCACAGTTATTTCGGCCAGCATAAAAGCAAGCAATGGGGAATATTACGATTATCCGTTCACCATAGAATTTATTAAATAGCACAGTTAAAAACGAAACTTATGAAGATAGAGAACACAAAAGCGCAAATGCGAAAAGGAGTTTTAGAGTATTGCATACTTTCCATATTACAACATGGCGATGCTTATACCTCTGAAATTTTATCGGAACTGAAAGACGCCAAATTATTGGTTGTTGAAGGAACGGTTTATCCTTTATTAACTCGGTTAAAAAATGTTGGTTTGCTCAACTACCGCTGGGAAGAATCAACATCCGGACCACCCAGAAAATATTATGGCCTTACTGAAACAGGCAAATTATTTTTAAATGAATTAGACACTACTTGGAGTGAACTTGTAGAAGCAGTAAATTTAGTAACCAAAATATAAATCAAACTAAAATGAATAAGACGATAAACATAAATTTAGGAGGCATCTTCTTTCATATTGATGAATTAGCCTATCAAAAGCTAAAACTCTATTTAGATGCGATTAGACGATCTTTAAGTGATGATCCGCAAGGAAGAGACGAGATATTAAATGATATTGAACTTCGGATAGGCGAATTGCTTTCCGAAAGAATTACCAATGACAGAATGGTTATAAACGAAAGCGACATTGATGAAATCACCAAAATAATGGGAAGACCGGAAGATTATTCTGTTGATGAAGAACTTTTTGAGGATGAGCCAAAATTGAGTCAAAAAACAACTTCAAAAAAGTTATTCAGAGATAGCGACGATAAATTTTTAGGCGGCGTTTGCTCGGGATTGGCACATTACTTTGGTATGGATGTCATTTGGATGCGCTTGTTGTGGCTGATATTATTTTTCTTTTTCGGAACCGGATTTTTAATTTACCTTTTATTATGGATTTTAATTCCGCAAGCTGAAACCACTGCCGAAAAGTTACAAATGAAAGGCGAGCCGGTAAATATCAGCAATATTGAACGGAAAATAAGGGAAGAATTTCAAGATGTTTCTTCCAGGGTAAAAACTGGCGTTAATGAAGTTAGCGACACCGTAAGAAGCTCTGAATTTAAAAACAAAGCCAAATCGGGTTTGCAGGAAGTTATTGATACCATTGGGAAAATTATTTTAGCCATTCTCAAAGTATTTGGAAAATTTATTGGCGCCATATTGATTTTTATCGCAGCCGCCACTTTAATAGGGCTGATAATTGCGGCATTTTCAGTAGGAAGTATTGGAATACTAGGATTTGAAGGAGATTTCATACAATATCCGCCTTTCATTTTTGATTCTATTTTACCTATGTGGTTATTGGTTATTTTTGGGTTTTTAGCCATCGCAATCCCATTTATCGTATTGTTTATGTTGGGGTTGAAAATTCTTTCAGACAACGTAAAATCATTTGGCACTAGCACAAAATTGTCATTGTTAGGAGTTTGGATTATAGCAATTTTGGGATTAAGTTTTGCGGGAATTAATTTTGCAACTCAAAATGCTTATGATGGTGTTTACAATCAAACGGAGGAATTACCTATCATCGCCCAAGATACCTTGGCCATTAAAATGATTGGGAATGACAACTTATCAAATGAAAAAGAGTTGAGACGGAATCACGATTTCGAAACTGTATTTGACAATGATGTAGAGAAATTATATTCAACAAGAATTAATGTTGATATTAAACCAACCGATAAAGAGACTGCTTTTGTAAAAATAAGGAAAGAATCTGACGGAAAAAATAGACTGATTGCAAATAAAGATGCTGAATCTATTGAATATAAATTCAATTTAACAGAGAAAAATCTACTGCTGGACGGCTACTTTTTATCTGATCTAAAAAATAAATTCAAGGATCAGCTAATTGACATTACCGTATATTTACCGGTTAATTCTGTTGTATATTTAGATGGCTCTACACACACTTATTTGAATGATGTAGACAATGTTCAAAATATTTATGATGGCGATATGCCGAAGCATCATTACAAAATGACTGAAAATGGTTTGGAATGTTTGGACTGCGATCCAAGTATATTTGGTAACGACTATAAAAGAAATCATGAAAACTTTAAGTTAAACATTGATGAAAATGGGGTTGAAATAAAGGTAAATGATGGTGATAAAGACGCCAAAGTAAAAATTGACGAGAAAGGCATTAAAATAAGCTAATTACGGTTCAGTCTTAAAATTCAACAAGTCATCATAAAAAAATAGCACATAAAATACTTTTAAAATACTTTTGACATAAAACAACCAAACGATGAAACGAGCATTAAGAATTTTGATAGACAAAGGAATGATTAATAGCGAACTGCAGCTGTTACCGCTAAAAAATAAAATTTAAACAGATGAAAACTTTAGTAAGAATTACCATTTTAATTTCAATTTACCTGACACTTCTTTTTACAACAACATCTTGTATTTTTGATGGAGTTGTTGGCATAAAAGGAAGCAGAAACGTAGTTTCTGAAGACCGTGTGATTGGATCCGATTTTGAAATAATTAACGTTAAACAAGGAATTAATTTATTGATTATCCAAGGAAAACCAACTGATATTAGGGTCGAAGCTGATGATAATATCATTGATTTATTGATTACGGAAGTAAAAAATAATGAGTTGAACATTTATTTTGAAAAAAATGTAAATCGTGCCAAAGCACGAAATGTGTATTTAACAACAGATAACATTTCAAAAATAAAAGCGTCGAGCGGCGCTTCGGTAACATCGGAAAATACGCTGCAAACAACATTGTTAGAACTTGATTCGAGTAGCGGAAGCACCATTAAAATTCACGCCAACGCCGGTGAAATTAGAACTAAGTCATCAAGCGGATCCAGCATCAAGATTTATGGAAAATGCAATACATTCACAGCAAATTCAAGCAGCGGAAGTACCATAAATGCAGAAGAACTCAAAACCGTCAACGCTAAAACGGAGGTGAGCAGCGGCGCCAATATTAATGTAAATGTTACCGATAAATTAACTGCAAAAGCCAGCAGTGGAGGCGTTATTGATTATGAAGGAAGTCCGAGAGACATTGATAAACAAACCTCGTCAGGTGGAAATGTTTCAGGAAACTGATTGCAATAAAATCTATTAAAATTTAAGCCGGCTCATGATATATGAGTCGGCTTTTTATATATAAATAACTATTTATCAGTTTACTATGAAGTATTACACACTATTTTTAAAAAAGATTTTCCAAAAAAACCAATACTATACTCGCTAATTTGGTTTAAAATAAACACTATTTATTAAACATTTAACAGATAATAACTTAGAGTTGCCTACATTTGTACCCAAAATTAATAATTATTTGTAAAAAATAATTTAAGCCAAAAAGTATGCAACAAAAAAACAACCCACATTCATTTCACGTACCGGTAATGGGGATTGCTTTTACAATAGACACCCCTATTAAAATTGCAAAATATGGTATTTCTTCCGTTATTTCGATTGTAGATGACATCATTATTGAAAAAATGAATGAATATTATTCAGGAAAATTTAAAATCCCATATCAAGAAATTTCAACAAAAGTAGAGGATTACAGAGCTAAAAGAATTACCTCTTATTTAAATACGGTAGATATCATTGTAAAACAAAAATTTGAAAATCTTAAAAAGAGTTTCGAACAAAAAAACAGTGAATTTGAAAAATATATGGAAATGCTTCCAGATTTTTCTGAACTAAAACAAAATTTCATTCAAACCATCCAACACAATACGGTAAAAGAAGATTTAAGCAATTGGATCCAAAGCAACCTAAAACCCGGGAGTATTGATGTGAATATTATGACTAAATTGGACAAACCCAATTATAGCAAAAAAGACTTATTGCCAACAGAATTTAATGACGCTCACGCAGCATTAAGAGGATTTGCAAACAGCACTTTGGAATCATCTGTGGTATTATCTGCAGGAATGAATCCAAGATTATACAGTTATTTTGAAAATTTCAATGATTTTTTTCCGAATGAAAACAATCAGCTTAAAAAGAAGATCATTTTAAAAGTAAGCGACTACAGATCGGCAATTATTCAAGGAAAATTTTTAGCCAAAAAAGGACTTTGGGTTTCCGAATACAGAATAGAATCCGGATTAAATTGTGGTGGTCACGCATTCGCATCTGACGGTTATTTGTTAGGTCCTATTTTAGAGGAATTTAAAATGAACAAAACAGCTTTAATCAATGAAATTCACGGAATTTTGGTTGAAGCATTAAAAAGTAAAGAAAAACACATTCCTGCCGAACCTTTAGATTTGGCGATTACTGTTCAGGGAGGCGTAGGAAATTATGAAGAACACGAATTTTTAATGGACAATTACAATATTGATTCTGTGGGTTGGGGCTCTCCATTTTTATTGGTTCCTGAAGTAACCACAGTTGATGATGTGACCAGAAAAGCGTTGCGGGTAGCCAAAGAAAAAGATTTGTATTTAAGTAATATTTCTCCTTTGGGAGTTCCTTTTAACAGTTTAAGAGGAAACACCAATGAGATAATCAAAAATGAAAGAATTGAAGCTGGAAAAGCAGGCAGTGCCTGTGCGAAAAAATTTCTGTCGTCAAATACAGAATATACCGAAAAAGTAATTTGCACGGCTTCAAAAAAATACCAGACCATCAAATTAAATGAGCTAAAACTTGAAAACTTAAGTTCAAGTGAGTTTGATAAAAAAGCGAATAAAATTACAGAAAAAGCTTGTTTGTGTGAAGGATTGGCGAATGCAGCTTTCTTTAACTATGGTATAGAAAGAAAAGGTGAAAAACAAGGTGTTGCAATTTGTCCGGGCCCAAATATGGCTTATTTTACAAAAGATCTTTCGCTAAAAGAAATGGTAGACCATATTTATGGAAGGGCAAATGTGATTGAAACAAAAAGTCGTCCGCATATGTTTATCAAAGAATTAGAAATGTATGTTAACTATTTTTCAAATAAAGTTGATGAGTTTAGCGATTCCTTTAATGTAAAAAATCAAAAATATTTAACTGCTTTTCAAAACAATTTAAATGAAGGCATTGAGTATTACCATCAGTTATTTTCAGGTTCAAAAATTTATTTTGAATCGAATAAAGAAAGCCTGTTAAACGAGTTGGAAAATTTAAGAACAGCATTGTTCGATATCAAAATTCCAGTTTTGGTTAAAGCATAATTCCAAAAAAATAAAAAGACTGTCCCAAAAGGCAGTCTTTTTATTTACTTATAACTTCATTTTGGTTAATCGTCAGTGCCGCAATGAAAATTAGCCAAGGTCTTATTTTCAAGAATTTTTAAAGTACTGTCACGCACTTCTGCCATTAAAATATTTAAACTGCAACGCTCTTCACTCTTGCAGTCATCGCATTTTTCATAATAATTTAAACTAACGCAGGGAAGCATCGCTATTGGCCCTTCAAGCAAACGAATTATTGTTGAAATTTTTATTTCATTCGGGTTTTTAATCAAATAATAACCGCCGCCTTTTCCTTTTTTTGAAGAAAGAATTCCGCTCTTTTTTAAGGTCAATAAAATACTTTCCAAAAACTTTTTTGAGATGTTTTCCGATTCAGAAATATCTGAAATTAAAGTGGGAACATTTGCCTCTTGTTTGGCAAGATAGCTCAACGCTTTAAGTCCGTATTTTGTTTTTTTAGAAAGCATTTTTAAAGCTGATTTATTGAATTAAATTATTCGTTTTTTGGCAAAAAGACTTCGGCCATCATACAGCGCGCACTTCCGCCTCCGCAGGCTTCAATGGTATCCAATGAACTGTAAAGAATGTTACCGTGCTTTTCAAGGTGGTTAATTTGCTGTTTCTTTAAACTTCCAAAGGCCGAGTTTGACATCACAATGTAACGCGCATTGTCACTTCCCAAAACCTGCAACATATTGCCGGCAAAACTGTTTACCTGATCTTCCGAAATAGCAATAATTTCCTTATTATCTTCCTTTAAATGTTTGATCACTTCCTTTCGTTCTTTTTTATCATCAATACTGTCCAAACAAATAACCGAAAATTTTTCACCCAAACACATCATCACATTGGTATGGTAAATTGGCAGTCTCTTATCATCCAACGTTTGATTTGCGACAAAGGATACGGGCATAAATTCAAAATCTTCACAAAATTCGATCAATAAATCTTCATCTGCTCTTGGCGACAAGGCGCAATATGCTTTTCCGTTTACCCTGTCCAGCAACAAACTTCCTGTTCCTTCTAAAAATATTTTTTCCTCTTCCGCCGAAGTATAATCCACCACATTCTCTATTTGATAGCCCAAATCTTCCAGTGTTTCCAAGATGTCCTCTCTCCTTTCCAACCGTCTGTTTTCTGCAAACATTGGATATAATGCAACGTCGCCATTTTCGTGAAAAGAAATCCAATTGTTCGGAAAAATGGAATCTGGCGTATCGGTTTCTTCGTTATCGTCTATCACAATCACATTTACGCCAACCGCCTTTAATTTTTCCACAAAATCATCGAATTCCTGCAACGCTTTAAATTTTACCGTTTCGGGCGTTAAACTTTCCAAAACCTTTTGATAATAGTTATTTATGGCCGTTTGTTCATTCATTCGAAATGAAACAGGGCGAATCATTAAAATTGTATTTGTAATTTGTTGCATCATGTTAATCTCTAATTAATGGCAATGTTGAACATCTTAATAAACCTTCTTGTTTTGAAATTTCCGCGTATGGTATTTCTTCAACGGTAAAACCTTGTTCCCGCAGCCAATTATTAAGTCTTGTGAAGTTTTTTTCTGAAACCACCACTTCATCCGATATTGAAAATACATTGGAAAACATTTGGTACATTTCATCTTTTGTAATGTGAAACAAATTTTCTTTTCCAAATAAATTTACCAGATAATTATAGTCATTTTCATCTCTAAAACCTTCTTTATGGATGATGGCTTTATTTTTTCCCACCGGCTGAAAACAACAATCCAAATGAAGGGCATTTTCTCTGGCAACCGTATTCGATTTTACCAAATCAAATTCCTTCACGATTTTATGGGGAAATAAATTTTTAATGAAATTTACGCCTTTCATATTGGTTCTGGCCGTAATATAATCTTTGTAGTCATCACCTTTGTAGGTGCCAATAAAAATATGATTATTCCATAGCATCACATCACCGCCTTCAAAATGAACATCGTCGGAAGCTTCAATAATATTATTTGGATCAATTTGATCCAAAACATACTGAATGGCATCAATTTCTTTTTCCCTGTCGGGCAAAATATTAGACTTAAATAGCTTATCTTCAATAACAAAGGCAATATCTCGTGTAAATATCTGATTGTAATTTTCAATTTCTTTTGGACGGTACACTTTTACATCATATTTTTCGAATACCTTGTTAAAAGCTTCTATTTCTAGCACCATATCCTTTTCGATAGGATATGTTCCCGCTTTGATATGTTCCAATGATTTAGGATCATATGCCTCCTCTAATTTTGGCGTGGGACCATTGCTGATTGCAGTGCCCAAAACCACAGCTCTAAGGCGAGAAGTCTCATTGTGAACATTCAATTTTATCATATATTTAAATTTTAATGTAAAAATAAAGAAACCCCATAACTTAATATGAGGTTTTTTTATAAATTTAAAAAAAAGTTGAAATTATCTTTCTTCAAATTCTTTAAATGGTCGTAATGGTTCTCCAACATACAATTGACGCGGACGACCAATTGGTTCTCCGTTTTCACGCATTTCTTTCCATTGTGCAATCCATCCCGGTAAACGACCCACAGCAAACATTACTGTAAACATAGCAACAGGAATTCCTAAAGCTCTGTAAATAATTCCTGAATAGAAATCAACGTTAGGATATAATTTGCGTTCTGCAAAATATGGATCTTTTAAAGCCACTTCTTCTAAGTGTTTTGCAATTTTTAAAACAGGATCTGTCAAATTTAAATCGGCAAATAATTCATCAGCAGCTTTTTTAATAATTCTGGCTCTAGGATCAAAGTTTTTATAAACCCTGTGCCCAAATCCCATCAAGCGGAAAGAATCATTTTTATCTTTTGCTCTGTTGATAAACTTCTCAACATCGCCACCATCTTTTTGTATTTCCTCCAACATTTCCAGTACAGCCTGATTTGCACCACCGTGAAGATGTCCCCACAATGCGGAAACGCCTGCGGAAACTGACGCAAATAACCCTGCACCGGATGAACCTACCATACGAACTGTAGATGTTGAACAGTTTTGTTCATGGTCTTCATGTAAAATTAACAATTCATCAAGAGCTTTAACAGCAATTGGATTTATCACATATTGTTCTGTTGGTAATTTGAACATCAACTGCATAATATTTGAGATGTAATCCAATGAATTATCGGAATAGTTTAATGGCAATCCGTTATTTCTTCTATGGGCCCAAGTTGCCAATACTGGAAATTTTCCTAATATTTTAACAACAGCATGATACATCTCCTCTTGTGAGTTCACATTTACAACACCCGGATTAAAAGCTGTAAGCGCGCTTGTTAAACTTGACAACATTCCCATTGGGTGCGTCGATTTTGGAAAACCTTCAACGATATCTTTCATTTCTTCATTTACCAGTGAATGAGCTTTGATATCAATCTTAAATTTTTCAAATTCTTCTTTTGAAGGAAGCTCTCCAAATATAATTAAAAATGCCACCTCCAAAAAACAGGCTTTTTTAGTTAAATCTTCAATGGCGTAACCTCTGTGTCTTAAAATTCCTTTTTCACCATCTAAAAAAGTTATTTTACTGGAGCATGAACCTGTGTTTTTGTATCCAGTGTCTAAGGTGATTAAACCACCAGTTACAGACCTTAATGTTGAAATATCCATGGCAATTTCATTTTCAGTTCCTGTGTAAACTGGAAATTCATATTTCTTACCATTTAATTCTAAAATCGCTTTATTTGACATCGCTTATATAGATATATTAATGTTATTAAATTATTTATTGTTAATTATCACGAATCTAATGAATTTTACAAGAAATTTATATGATTTAAGTCAATGTTTTGCTAAAAACGTATACATTGTTACAAAACATAAAAAAAGCCAAGAAGAATCTCGGCTTTTTTGTTAAAAAATGTTATATTCTTAAATTTTAAACGCTTTTTCTTGCGGAAAGTAAGCAACGCTGCCTAACTCTTCTTCAATTCTTAACAATTGGTTGTACTTTGCCATTCTGTCAGAACGTGAAGCCGATCCAGTTTTTATTTGGCCTGTATTTAATGCAACTGCTAAATCTGCGATGGTATTGTCTTCAGTTTCTCCTGAACGGTGCGACATTACAGAAGTATAACCAGCATTATGCGCCATATTTACCGCCGCAATTGTTTCAGTTAAAGTACCAATTTGATTTACTTTGATTAAAATTGAATTGGCGATGCCATTTTCAATACCTCTTGACAATCTTTCTACATTCGTAACAAATAAATCGTCCCCAACCAATTGAACTTTATCACCAATTTTATCAGTTAAATATTTCCAGCCTTCCCAGTCGTTTTCATCCATACCGTCTTCAATGGAAATAATTGGATATTTAGAAGCCAATTCAGCCAAATAATCTGCCTGTTGTTCAGACGTTCTTATGATGCCTTTATTGCCTTCAAATTTAGTGTAGTCATATTTTCCATTAACATAAAACTCTGCCGCTGCACAATCCAATGCCAATTTTACTTCTTCACCAGGTTTATAACCTGCATTTTCTATCGCTTTCAACACAGTTTCAATAGCATCTTCAGTTCCGTCAAAAGTTGGAGCAAAACCGCCTTCATCTCCAACCGCAGTGCTTAAACCTCTATCGTGAAGTATTTTTTTAAGGTTATGAAATATTTCAGTACCCATTTTAAATGCCTCAGAAAAGTTTTTGGCTTTTATCGGCATAATCATAAATTCTTGAAACGCAATAGGCGCATCAGAGTGTGAACCGCCATTTATAATGTTCATCATCGGAACAGGCAATGTATTTGCGCTTACGCCACCAACATAACGATACAATGGCATTCCCAATTCATTTGCGGCAGCTTTTGCCACGGCCAATGAAACGCCTAAAATAGCGTTTGCCCCTAATTTAGATTTATTTTTTGTGCCATCTAACGCAATCATCGCAGCATCAATTTGATTTTGCTCAAATACAGACATCCCAATAATTTCTTCAGCCAAAATTTCATTTACATTTTTTACGGCTGTAAGCACGCCTTTTCCCATATAATCTTTTCCGCCATCACGTAATTCCATAGCTTCATGTTCTCCTGTTGAAGCGCCTGATGGGACAGCTGCTCTTCCTAAAATTCCGTTTTCAGTTATTACGTCAACTTCTACTGTTGGATTGCCACGTGAATCAAATATCTGTCGTGCATGAACTCCTAAAATTATACTCATTTTATTAAATTTTAAAATTATTTTCTTACTGCAAGGTACAATTTTCAGGTTAAATTTAAAGAAAATAAACCTGATTAATACGATAACGTTTTCGTTTTATTTTGATCAAAAAAAAACCATTAACTATTTGGTTAACGGCTTTTTAAATTTACTTTTTTGATGTTTTTATATTTTCAATAAACTGGTCAAACAAATAGGATGAATCGTGTGGACCCGGACTTGCTTCAGGGTGGTATTGCACAGAAAAACAATTTTTATTTTTCATTCTCATACCTGCCAACGTACCGTCATTCAAATGGATATGAGTAATTTCAAAATCGGGATGTTTTTCAACTGCTTCTTTATTTACCACAAAACCATGGTTTTGGGAAGTAATCTCCCCTTTTCCAGAAATAATATTTTTAACAGGATGGTTAATCCCGCGATGCCCGGTATGCATTTTATAAGTGGAAATCCCATTTGTCAAAGCAATGACCTGATGTCCCAAACAAATACCAAACAAAGGTAAATTTTGTTTGATAATTTCTTTGGCCACTTGTTGCGCCGCAACTAAAGGTTCTGGATCACCAGGACCGTTTGACAAGAAAAAACCGTCTGGCTTAAATGAATTCATTTCTTCAAAAGTCGCATTAAAAGGAAAAACTTTGATGTAGCAATCTCTTTTTGACAGATTTCTCAAAATATTCTTTTTGATGCCTAAATCCAAGGCTGAAATTTTATAAGTCGCCTTTTCATCACCAAAATAATAAGCTTCCTTTACAGATACTTTTGAAGCCAATTCCAATCCCTTCATATCAGGAACTGCATTTAATTTTTCTTTTAAGGACTCAATATCTGTTTCCGTTGAAATAATGGCATTCATTGCGCCTTTATCTCTAATATAACGTACAACGGCTCTTGTGTCGACATCAGAAATGGCCATTAAATTTTGCTTCTCAAAATAATTTTCCAAAGAATCTTGAGCATTGGTTCTGGAAAAATTAAAACTGAAATTTTTACAGATTAATCCGGAAATTTTTATGGAATCAGATTCTATCTCTTCCTCATTTACACCATAATTTCCAATATGTGCGGTTGTTGCCAACATTAACTGACCAAAATAGGAAGGATCTGTGAATATTTCCTGATAGCCTGTCATACCGGTATTGTAGCAAATTTCTCCAAAAGCCGTACCATCTATTCCTATTGACTTTCCTTCGAAAATTGTTCCGTCGGCCAACAATAAAATTGCCTTTTTTCGTTGTGTGTATTTCATTTTTTATCTCAAAAATTAATTTTTTTATTGCCTTAAAAATAATTATATCATTTTATCTGAATTTTTAAATACCAGTTCAAGAATTTCAATAATATCATTTTCCTTTTTATATGAAAGCTTTTTACTTTCAATAAATTCCTGTAAAGTTTTCTGAAAATCATCCTCTACTAAACCTAAAATGCTTTTTTTATCAAATTCGAGCATAATAAATTTATCGTCAAATTTAACCAGATATTTAAAAACCACCAAAGAATTTGTTTTTCCGACAGTCCCGTCCAATCGATTTAGAATTCCTGGCTGAAAAGCTATATCGTATTTTTTTAAAAAAGAACTTTCTCCATTTTCAAGCAAAACTTCATAAAAAAAATTACTAATTTTTTTATATAAATGATTGTTCAACGATACAGAATCCAAGTAAGAACTCTTGAATGAAAATAGTTGATTTTTATTTATCCTGCTCTCAAATGAATTTGTTGTGATATTAAAATTAATGTTTGAAAGATAATATGCTTTACTGTCTAAAAACAAAACGCCTTGATTACTCCAGTTTGAATAAGTATATTTATCATTACCCACATCCTTTAACTCTCCAATAAATTCAACACCCTGATTCGTAACCAGCCTGCTTTCTATGTTCTTAATTGTAATTTGTTGTGCATAAGTATGCGCACAAAATAAACAAAAAAACAATATTATTACATTTTTTTTCATAGTCTAAAATAGTTATATAAACAAATGGGATAAACTTTTAAAAGCTTATCCCATTCTATATAATTAATTATTATCATTAAATCTATTCTTTGCTTTCTGCTTTAACCTCAACAGTTTCTTCCACTTTTTTAGTTTTACCTCTACGAGTGGTTTTCTTTTTAGCCTTGTTATTCGGATTGTAATTTGGATTGTAATCCACCAATTCGATCATCGCCATAGGCGCATTATCACCTTGACGGTTTCCCAATTTAATGATACGTAAATATCCACCTGGTCTGTCGGCCACTTTTACAGAAACTTCTTTAAATAATTCTGTAACCATGAATTTATTTCTCAAATAGCTAAATACAACCCTGCGGTTATGCGTGGTGTCATCTTTAGACTTTGTAATTAAAGGCTCCACAAACTGACGCAAAGCTTTTGCTTTAGCAACAGTGGTATTAATACGCTTATGTTCAATTAAAGAACAAGCCATATTAGCAAACATAGACTTTCTATGTGCAGTTTTTCTGCCTAAGTGATTAAATTTCTTTCCGTGTCTCATCTCTTATGTTATCTCAATTAAAACCTAAGTTTTAAATTAATCTTTATCTAATTTGTATTTGCTTAAATCCATTCCAAAACTTAACCCTTTTATATGAACCAATTCATCTAATTCGGTTAAAGATTTTTTTCCAAAATTACGGAACTTCATCAAATCGTTTTTATTGAATGATACCAAGTCTCCCAAGGTATCAACTTCTGCAGCTTTCAAACAATTTAGTGCGCGTACGGATAAATCCATATCCACTAATTTTGTTTTTAG
The DNA here is from genome assembly GCA_032251275.1 of Lutibacter sp. Lineage (GTDB taxonomy): Bacteria > Bacteroidota > Bacteroidia > Flavobacteriales > Flavobacteriaceae > Lutibacter. The sequence continues at coordinate 33,827 of JAVVEF010000001.1, read as the reverse complement.
CAGCTGACGCATATGTAAAGATTCTTCATCATAGGTTTCAGTTTGTGCTATTTCATCAGCTTCTAAAGTAATACGCTCATCAGAAAATAACATAAAATGATGAATCAAAATTTTTGCAGCTTCTGTTAATGCGTCTTTAGGAGAAATTGAACCATCAGTGGTGATATCAAAAACCAATTTTTCATAATCCGTTTTTTGCTCAACACGAAAATCTTCCACAGCATATTTTACATTTTTAATTGGTGTAAAAATTGAATCTGTAAAAATGGTTCCCAATGCAACGCCAGATTTTTTATTGTCTTCCGCTGGTACAAAGCCTCTTCCTTTTTCTATGGTAAGTTCAAAATCCAATGTAACGGATTTTTCCATATTACAAATTACCAAATCGTGGTTTAATACTTGAAAACCAGAAATGTATTTTTGTAAATCACCGGCAGTTAACTGTTCATGTTTAGAAATTGAAATGTTTACTGTTTCTCTGTCAGAATCTTCTATTTGTTTCTTAAAACGCACTTGTTTTAAATTCAAAATGATTTCTGTTACATCTTCAACAACACCTTTAATTGTTGAAAATTCGTGTTCAATACCTTCAATACGAAGTGATGTTATTGCAAAACCCTCTAATGAAGACAACAATACTCTTCTTAAAGCATTCCCAACTGTTAAACCAAAACCTTGTTCTAACGGTCTGAATTCGAATCTACCGTTAAAATCGGTAGAATCAATCATAATTACTTTATCGGGCTTTTGAAAATTTAAAATTGCCATAATTGAATTGGTATCTTTAAAATTATTTAGAGTATAACTCTACGATTAATTGTTCCTTGATATTTTCCGGAATTTGAATTCTTTCAGGAACACTCACAAAATTACCTTGTTTGGTTTCTGAATTCCAAGAAATCCATTCATAAACATCACTTCTGTTAGCCAAGGAATTTTCAATAGCCAACAATGATTTTGATTTTTCTCTAACGGCAACAACGTCGCCGGCATTCAATGAATAAGAAGGTATATTAACCAACTCTCCATTTACGGTAATATGACGGTGAGACACCAATTGGCGTGCAGCGCTACGACTAGGTGCAATACCCATTCTGTAAACTACGTTGTCTAAACGACATTCGCAAAGTTGCAATAAAATTTCACCGGTAATACCTTTACTGCTCGATGCTTTTTTAAACAAGTTTGAAAATTGTCTTTCCAAAATACCGTAAGTATATTTTGCTTTTTGCTTTTCAGCTAACTGAACAGAGTATTCAGATTTTTTTCCTCTACGACGGTTAGCGCCGTGTTGTCCTGGAGGGAAATTTCTTTTTTCAAAAGATTTATCCTCTCCAAAAATTGCTTCTCCGAATTTACGGGCAATTTTAGTTTTTGGTCCTGTATATCTTGCCATTTTTAATTATTAGATGATAGGGATTATGAATTAAGGCTAATCCTTCGATAATCTTACAAAATCCTATCGGTTAAAATTTAATTTAATTATACTCTTCTTCTTTTCGGTGGTCTGCAACCATTGTGTGGCAATGGCGTAACATCGATAATTTCTGAAACTTCAATTCCTAAATTGTGAATTGATCTGATTGCAGATTCTCTTCCGTTACCTGGTCCTTTTACATACACTTTCACTTTTCTCATTCCTGCTTCATGGGCTACTTTTCCACAGTCTTCAGCAGCCAATTGTGCTGCGTAAGGCGTGTTCTTTTTAGAACCCCTAAATCCCATTTTCCCAGCTGATGACCATGAAATTACATCACCTTTTTTATTGGTCAGTGATATAATAATATTGTTGAATGAAGCCGTGATGTGTGCTTGACCAACTGCCTCAACAATAACTTTGCGCTTTTTTGTACTTGCTTTCGCCATAATGTTCTAGTTATTATTTAGTTGCTTTTTTCTTGTTAGCTACAGTTTTTCTTTTTCCTTTACGAGTTCTAGAATTGTTCTTGGTTCTTTGTCCTCTTAAAGGCAATCCAGATCTATGACGAATTCCTCTATAACATCCAATATCCATCAATCGCTTAATGTGTAATTGAATTTCTGAACGCAATTCACCTTCAATGTTATAGGTTCCCACCTGCTCTCTGATTCCGTGAATTTCATCATCAGTCCAATCTTGAACTTTTGTGTCTTCGCTAACTTTTGCATTGGCTAAAATTTCTTTAGCTCTGCTGTTTCCAATTCCGAAAATATAGGTTAGGGCAATAACGCCTCTTTTATTTTTTGGAATATCAATACCTGCTATTCTTGCCATAACTATCCTTGTCTTTGTTTAAATCTAGGATTCTTTTTATTGATTACATATAATGTACCTTTTCTACGCACAATCTTGCACTCGGCACTTCTCTTTTTTATTGATGTTCTAACTTTCATCCTTAATACTTTAATATCTGTAAGTAATTCTTGCTTTTGTTAAATCGTATGGACTCATTTCCAGTTTAACTTTATCACCGGGTAATATTTTAATATAATGCATGCGCATTTTACCTGATATATGTGCTGTGACAACATGTCCATTTTCCAACTCTACACGAAACATTGCATTAGACAAAGCTTCTGTAATAGTCCCGTCCTGTTGTATTGCTGGTTGTTTTGCCATTATGCTATTGATTTTCGTTTTGTTCCCTTTTTCATTAAGCCATCATAATGACGGTTCAATAAGTGGGAGTTAATCTGCTGTATAGTATCTATCGCAACACCAACCATAATCAATAAGGATGTTCCTCCGTAAAACAAGGCCCAAGATTGTGTTAATCCAAATTTTACAACGATAGCTGGCAATATTGCAACCAAAGCCAAAAATATAGATCCTGGGAATGTAATTAATGATAAAATCCTATCCAACAAGTCCGCCGTGTCTTTTCCTGGTCTGATACCCGGTATAAAACCACCGCTTCGTTTTAAATCATCAGCCATTTTATTGGTAGGAATTGTTATTGCAGTATAAAAATAGCTAAATACTATAATTAAAAAAGCAAATAACAAATTATACCATAAACCAAACATATTTGAAAATTCAATACCAACGGTTTTTATCGTATCATTATTTGAACTGGCCATTAATGCAGGCGCAAACATGATTGCTTGTGCAAAAATTATTGGCATAACTCCTGATGAATTCAATTTTAAAGGAATATAATCCCTTGAACCAGTAACATTTTTTATGTTACCTGCAACAGTTTTTCTTGCATATTGAACAGCAATTCTTCGAACCGCAGTAACTAGATACACACATACCAATATTACCAATAACCAAACAATCACTTCAATCAAAATCATGATTAAACCACCATTAGAAGCAGTAACTTTTGATACAACTTCTTGTATAAAAGATTCCGGAAAACGAGCAATAATACCAATCATAATTAATAATGAAATACCATTACCAATTCCTTTATCAGTTATTTTTTCACCAAGCCACATCGCGAAAATGGTACCTGCAGTTAAAACAACCATTGATGTTAACCAGAACATGCTACCACTGATATAGATAGCAGACGATGGTATTAATTGATAAATATTTGTAATATATGCCGGTCCTTGAACCATTGTAATCGCAATTGTTAACCAACGCGTGATCTGATTTATTTTTTTCCTGCCGCTCTCACCGTCTTTTTGCAATTTTTGTAAATAAGGAACCGCGATTCCCATTAACTGAACTACAATGGAAGCAGAAATGTAAGGCATAATACCCAACGCCACTATTGATGCTTGAGCGAAAGCGCCTCCGGTAAACATATCAAGTAAACCTAAAATTCCACCACCGCTTGTTTGATTTTGAAGTGCTGCCTGCGCAACAGTAATATCAATACCCGGAAGTGGTACTTGAGCTGCAAAACGATATATGGCCATAAATCCAAGTGTCAATAGAATCTTATTTCTAAGTTCTTCTATTGTCCAGATGTCTCTAATGGTTTGAATAAACTTTTTCATGTATTATCTCTTATTATAACGTTTCTGTAGTACCGCCTGCATTTTCAATTGCAGCTTTTGCAGTAGCAGTAAATTTATGAACAGTTACATTCAATTTCGCTTTTAACTTACCATTTCCCAATATTTTTACCAGGTCATTTTTACGGGCCAAACGATTTTCAACCAAAACATCCATTGTTACGGCATCAGTGATTTTATTATTATCAACCAATTCCTGCAACTTGTGTAAGTTTACACCTACATATTCTTTGCGATTTATGTTTGTAAAACCAAATTTAGGCACACGTCGTTGTAAAGGCATTTGACCACCTTCAAAACCAACTTTTCTTGAATAACCTGATCTTGATTTTGCTCCTTTATTACCTCTGGTAGCCGTACCGCCTTTTCCGGAACCTTGTCCTCTACCAATACGTTTGCCCTGATTTTTAACTGACCCTTCAGCAGGTTTTAAGTTATTTAATGTCATCACTTTATAAGATATTATTTAATTTCTTCAACAGAAACTAAGTGTTTAACTTTATGTACCATTCCAAGAATTGCCGGGCTAGCATCATGCTCAACTACCTGATTCATCTTTTTCAAACCAAGCGCCTCAAGGGTTCTTTTTTGTCTTTGAGGACGTCTAATTTTACTTTTAACTTGCGTTACTTTTATTTTTGCCATATTGCTTCTTGTTTTAACCGTTAAATACTTTTTCCAAAGAAATTCCTCTTTCTTTAGCAATCATACTGGCGCTACGAAGTTGCAATAATGCGTCAAAAGTTGCTTTCACAACATTGTGGGCATTCGATGAACCTTGTGATTTTGAAAGCACATCGTGCACACCAACTGATTCAAGAACCGCACGTACCGCACCACCCGCAATAACTCCTGTACCGTGTGAAGCCGGTTTTAAAAACACTTTAGCTCCGCCAAACTTGCCTTTTTGTTCATGAGGCAATGTTTGTTTTAAAATTGGAATTCTAATTAAATTTTTCTTTGCGTCTTCAATTGCTTTTGCAATCGCTGAAGCCACATCTTTAGATTTACCCAATCCGTGCCCAACTACACCATTTCCGTCTCCAACTACAACGATAGCTGAAAAACCAAATGCTCTACCACCTTTTGTTACTTTCGTAACCCTGTTAACACCAACTAAATGATCTTTTAGTTCTAACCCGCTAGGTTTAACCCTTTCTACGTTATTGTATTTATGATACATAATTTACTAAAATTTTAAACCTGCTTCTCTTGCAGCGTCTGCCAGGGCTTTAACCCTACCGTGATACAAAAATCCGTTTCTGTCAAATGCAACAGCCTCTACTCCAGTGCTCATAGCTTTTTCAGCAATACTTTTGCCTACTAATTTTGCGATGTCTGTTTTGGTTCCTGTTGATTCAATTTCTTTATCTCTTGATGAAACTGATACCAAAGTGGTACCTAAAGTGTCATCTATTAATTGCGCATAAATTTCTTTGTTACTTCTAAAAACCGATAATCTTGGTCTAGCAGCTGTACCAACTAAAATTTTTCTGATTCTATGCTTAATTCTAACCCGTCTTTCAAGCTTTGATAATGCCATAATATTCTAATTATTATGCAGATTTACCTGCTTTTTTTCTTAATATTTCTCCTACAAATTTAACTCCTTTTCCTTTGTAAGGTTCTGGTTTACGCAAAGAACGAATCTTTGCTGCAACAGCACCTACAAGTTGCTTGTCATATGAAGTTAATTTAATAATTGCATTTTTTCCTTTTTCAGCTACCGTTTCAACGGTAACCTCTGGAGCAACTTCTAATATAATATTGTGAGAAAAACCTAATGCAAGGTCTAATACCTGCCCTTGGTTACTCGCTCTATATCCTACACCAACAAGTTCCAATTGTTTAGTCCATCCTTTCGAAACACCTTCAACCATATTGTTAATTAAAGCTCTGTACAATCCATGTTTTGCTTTGTGGATTTTACTTTCTGACGGACGATCTAAAGTGATAATACCATCTTCAAGCACAACTGTAATATCATCAGTAATTTTCTGAGATAACTCTCCCAATTTTCCTTTCACAGTAATTACATCGTCTTTAATTTCGAATGTAACTCCTTCTGGTAAGGTAATCGGATTCTTTCCTATTCTTGACATCTTTGTTTAGTTCTTTATTAATATACGAAACATAAAACTTCCCCACCAACATGCTCTAAACGTGCATTTTTGCCGGTCATTACACCTTTTGATGTAGATACTATTGCAATACCTAATCCGTTTAACACACGAGGCATTTCATCTGCTCCAACATATTTACGTACTCCGGGAGTACTTACACGCTGTAACTTTTTTATCACGGAAGTTTTCGTGGCTTTATCATACTTCAAAGCTATTTTTATAGTTCCCTGAACAATATTGTCCTCAAACTTATAGCTTAAGATATAACCTTGATCAAATAAAATCTTGGTTATTTCTTTTTTAATTTTTGAAGCCGGAATTTCAACAACTCTGTGGCCTGCCATAATTGCATTTCTAACTCTGGTTAGATAATCTGCGATTGGATCTGTAATCATTTTTTATTAATTTTGCGGTTTTGGTTTTCAACATTATTATTGAACCTAAAACCAATTTATAATTTTACCAACTTGCTTTTCTTACACCCGGGATCAAACCTTGGTTTGCCATTTCACGGAATGTTACCCGCGACAATCCAAATTGTCTGATATACCCTTTTGGTCTTCCTGTTAGTTTACAACGATTGTGCAAACGCACCGGAGATGCATTTTTTGGTAATTTTTGTAATGCTTCATAATCGCCGGCATCTTTTAAAGCTTTGCGTTTCTCAGCATACTTAGCAACTATCTTTCTTCTTTTAACCTCACGGGCTTTCATCGATTCTTTTGCCATTTCCTAATTCTTTTTAAAAGGTAAACCTAGTTCAGTTAATAATGATTTTGCTTCTTTATCAGTTGGAGCCGAAGTTACAAAGGTAATATCCATTCCGCTAATTTTATTAACTTTATCAATATCAATTTCAGGGAAAATGATTTGTTCGGTAATACCTAAATTGTAATTTCCTCTACCATCAAAACCAGTGGCTTTAATTCCGTTAAAATCTCTTACACGAGGCAAAGCTGTTGTTACCAATCTGTCTAAAAATTCAAACATTTTATTACCGCGTAAAGTTACTTTTGCGCCAATTGGCATCCCTTTACGTAATTTAAAAAATGCGATATCCTTTTTAGAAATAGTAGCCAATGCTTTTTGACCAGAAATTTTGGCCAATTCCTCAACAGCATAATCAATTAATTTCTTATCGGCTACTGCAGCGCCAACTCCTTTATTAATTACAATTTTTTGTAATTTGGGAACTTGCATTACATTTTTATAACCGAATTCAGCAGTAAGCGCTTCAATTACTCTACTGTTGTACTCTTCTTTAAGTCTTGGTGTATTATTTGCCATCACTAAATTGCTTTATCAGATTTTTTTGAAAACCTAACTTTTTTATCTCCTTCTGTTCTGTAACCAACTTTTGTTGCTTTTCCATTCTCAAGCAACATTAAATTGGAAATATGAATTGAAGCTTCTTTTTTCACAATACCTCCTTGTGGGTTTTGTGCGCTAGGTTTTGCATGTTTTGATATCATATTGACACCTTCAACAATTGCTCTGTATTTTACTGGAAATATTTTAATAATTTTTCCTTGTTCACCTCTATGATCACCTGCCGTAACTTGAACAGTATCTCCTGATTTTATCTTTAACTTCATAATCTTATAAGTTTATTAAAGCACTTCAGGTGCTAATGATACAATTTTCATAAATTGTTTTTCACGAAGCTCTCTTGCAACAGGACCAAAAACACGAGTCCCTTTCATTTGTTCAGCAGCGTCTAACAATACACAAGCATTGTCGTCGAATCTGATATAAGATCCGTCTTTTCTTCTGATTTCTTTCTTCGTTCTAACAACTACCGCTTTTGCAACCTGACCTTTTTTTACTGATCCATTTGGAGTAGCGTCTTTAATTGCTACCACAATTTTATCACCAATAGATGCATATCGTTTTCTGGTTCCTCCTAAAACGCGGATAACTAAAACTTCTTTAGCTCCAGTATTATCAGCTACTCTTAATCTTGATTCTGTCTGTAACATAATTATTTAGCTCTTTCTAGGATTTCTACTAACCTCCAACGTTTAGATTTACTCATTGGACGAGTTTCCATTATTTTAACAGTATCTCCAATATTGCAATCATTTTTCTCATCGTGAGCCACATATTTTTTAGTGCTTAACACGAATTTTCCGTACATAGGGTGTTTCACTTTTTTAACTTCAGCCACAACAATAGATTTCTCCATTTTGTTACTTGAAACTACACCTATTCTCTCTTTTCTAAGATTTCTTTTTTCCATCTTTACTTCTGACTACAATGATTGTAATTCTCTTTTAGTTAATTCTGTGGCCAAACGTGCCACATCTCTTCTAAGGGCTCTCAATTGCATTGGAGTTTCCAATGGTGTGATTGCGTGAGCCATTTTTAGATCATTATAACTCTTCTTTGAACTTTCAAGTCTCTCTTGTAACTCGTCAGTTGATAATTCTATAATTTCTGATTGTTTCATTTTTTCTAATCGGTTATTAAGCGTTATCAAAATCTCTAGCCACCATAAACTTTGTTTTCACAGGAAGTTTTTGTGCCGCTAAACGTAAAGCTTCTTTAGCTATACTCATTGGTACTCCTCCTACTTCAAACATAATTCTTCCTGGTTTAATTACGGCAACAAAATATTCCGGAGCTCCTTTACCTTTACCCATACGTACTTCTAATGGTTTTTTGGTAATTGGCTTATCTGGAAATACCTTAATCCATAATTGACCTTCCCTTTTCATATGACGTGTTGCTGCAATACGAGCTGCTTCAATTTGACGTGATGTAAGAAAGGTTTGTTCCAAAGACTTGATTCCGAACATTCCATTTGAAAGTTCATGTCCTCTTTGTGAATTCCCGCTCATATTTCCCTTGCCCTTCTGTACTTTACGATATTTTACTCTCTTTGGCTGTAACATTTTACCTTCTAAATTTTAAAAATTTATTTTCTTCTGCGAGGTTGTGATTTTCTCTGGCTATCTCTGTCTAGTTTTCCTGTCGGTTTTTTAGACAGTCCAACTAATGGAGATAATTCTCTTTTACCATAAACTTCGCCTTTCATAATCCATACTTTTACACCCAATCGGCCGTAGGTAGTATGTGCTTCAACAAGTGCGTAATCAATATCAGCCCTAAAGGTTGAAAGAGGAATTCTTCCTTCTTTGTAATTTTCTGAACGTGCCATTTCAGCACCATTTAAACGACCTGAAATCTGAACTTTGATTCCTTCAGCATTCATACGCATAGTTGCAGCAATCGCCATTTTTATTGCGCGACGGTATGAAATTCTGTTCTCAATTTGGCGAGCGATACTAGATCCTACCAAACGAGCGTCTAATTCCGGACGTTTAATTTCAAAAATATTGATTTGAAAATCTTTCCCAGTAATCTTTTTAAGTTCTTCTTTTAACTTGTCTACCTCTTGGCCGCCTTTCCCGATAATAATACCCGGTCTAGCAGTAGTGATAGTAACGGTTACAAGTTTAAGTGTACGCTCAATAATTACTGTTGAAACACTTGCTTTAGATAATCGAGCATTTACATACTTTCTTATCTTATCATCTTCAGCAATTTTATCTCCGTAGTCTCTACCACCATACCAGTTAGAATCCCATCCTCTGATAATTCCTAAACGATTTCCTATTGGATTTGTTTTTTGTCCCATTTCTACTTATGATTGATTGCTTACATTTTTACTTCCTAAAACCAATGTTACGTGATTAGAACGTTTTCTAATACGATGCGCACGCCCTTGAGGTGCTGGTCTTAATCTTTTTAACATTCCTGCGCTGTCCACAAATATTTCCTTTACGAAAAGACCTGCATCCTCAATACTTGCTGTTTCATTTTTGGCTTGCCAGTTTGAAATAGCACTTGACAATAATTTTTCAAGATTTATTGAAGCTTCTTTTGAATTGAATTTCAAGATTTGAAGTGCTTTTTCAACTTCAACACCTCTAACCAAATCTGCAACTAAACGCATTTTTCTAGGTGATGTAGGACAACCTGTAAGCTTAGCAAAACCTAATTGCTTCTTATCATCTTTTATCTGCTGTGCTCTTATTTTTTTTCGAACTCCCATGATACCTACTATTTTTTACCTTTATTTTTTGCTCCACCATGTCCTCTGTAAGAACGTGTTGGCGAAAATTCTCCTAATTTATGACCTACCATATTTTCAGTTACATAAACCGGTACAAACTGACGACCGTTGTGTACAGCAATAGTTTGCCCTACAAATTCCGGTGTAATCGTTGATGCTCTTGACCAAGTTTTGATTACTGATTTACTTCCTGATTCCAAGTTTCCTTGAACTTTCTTTTCTAGTTTACGAAAAACGTAAGGTCCTTTTTTTAATGAACGTGCCATATATCAATTATTTTTTTCTACGTTCTATAATATATTTATTACTCGCTTTGGTCTTAGATCTTGTTTTGAATCCTTTTGCAGGTATTCCATTTCTAGATCTAGGGTGCCCTCCTGAAGATTTACCTTCACCACCACCCATTGGGTGATCGACAGGGTTCATCACCACTGGTCTGGTTCGCGGTCTTCTTCCTAACCAACGAGATCTACCGGCTTTACCGGAAACCAATAATTGATGGTCACTATTTGACACTGCGCCTATGGTAGCCATACAAGTTAACAAAATCAATCTTGTTTCGCCTGAAGGCATTTTCACAGTTGCATATTTTCCGTCTCTTGCCATTAACTGAGCAAAAGCACCTGCGCTACGAGCTAAAACAGCTCCTTGGCCAGGATGTAATTCTATACAAGAAATTGTTGTTCCTAATGGAATTTTGCTCAATAATAATGTGTTTCCAACATCAGGAGTTGCTCCTTCGCCAGACACTACCTTTTGACCAACTTTTAACCCATTCTGAGCAATGATATATCTCTTTTCTCCATCTGCATAAAACAACAACGCTATAAAAGCGGTTCTGTTTGGATCATACTCAATAGATTTAACAATTGCAGGAACACCGCTTTTATCTCTTTTGAAATCGATAATACGGTATTGCTTTTTATGACCGCCGCCAATATAGCGCATAGTCATTTTTCCATTGTTGTTTCGACCTCCAGATCTTTTATTCGGAGCTGTTAAGCTTTTTTCCGGCTTATCAGTAGTAATGGTGTCGAACCCGTTTACTACTCTAAAACGCTGACCTGGTGTTATTGGTTTTAATTTTCTAACTGACATTTTTTATGTTTCTTAGATATTGCTGTAAAAATCAATAGTTTCTCCATCTGCTAACTGAACTATTGCTTTTTTATAAGCTCCTGATTTTGCATTTACCATTCCGCTTTTTGTGAATTTGGTATTGCGTTTAACAGGGTAGTTCATTGTTTTTACACTTGAAATTGCAACGCTGTATGCTTTTTCAACAGCATTTTTAATTTCAAGTTTGTTAGCCTTTTTATTTACAACAAATGCGTATCTGTTTAATAATTCGCTTTGACTTGTCGCCTTTTCCGTTATAATAGGTTTAATTAAAATATTCATATCTGCTACCTATTTACTTAAATTAATTTCTATCCCTTCTAAAGAACTTTCTGAAAGGACTATTTTATTTGCATTTAATAATTCGTAAGTGCTTAAACCAGAGTTGATTACGGTTTTTGATCTCTTTAAATTACGCGATGACAAATATACATTATTATTTGACTCAGCCAACACAAATAAGCATTTTTTGTTTTCAATACCCAAAGCACCTAAAACGGCAGTAAAACTTTTAGTTCTTGGCGTTTCAAAATTAAAGTCTTCAACAACGATAATATTGTTCTCTTTTGCTTGAATGCTTAATGCTGATTTACGAGCTAATTTTTTTAAATTTTTATTCAATTTAAAAGAATAATCTTTTGGTCTCGGTCCAAAAACACGTCCACCACCTCTAAATACAGGAGATTTTATACTACCAGCACGAGCGGTACCAGTACCTTTTTGTTTTTTAATTTTACGAGTACTTCCAGATATTTCGGCTCTTTCTTTAGCTTTGTGGGTTCCTTGTCTTTTATTGGCCAAAAATTGCTTTACATCTAAATATACCGCGTGATTGTTTGGCTCAATTCCATATACAGCATCAGAAAGTTCCACTTTTCTACCTGTATCTTTTCCTTGTATGTCTAAAACTGATACTTCCATTATTTCTGAATAATTACATAAGCGTTTTTATGACCAGGAACACATCCTTTAACCACAAGTAAATTCTTTTCAGGAACTACTTTTAAAACTCTTAAATTTTGAACTGTAACTTTATTTCCTCCCATTCTTCCTGCCATACGCATTCCTTTGAATACTCTAGCCGGATAGGATGCCGCACCAATAGAACCTGGCGCTCTTAAACGGTTATGTTGACCGTGTGTCGCTTGTCCAACCCCGGCAAAACCGTGACGTTTAACAACACCTTGAAAACCTTTACCTTTTGAAATTGCTGAAACATCAACAAATTCTCCTTCAATAAAAAGGTCAACTGTAAGTTGATCCCCTAATTTGTGCGCATCTTCAAATTCTTGAAATTCAATGACTTTCTTTTTAGCAATTGTGCCAGCTTTTTTAAAGTGACCATCCAAAGCTTTATTAGAGCTTTTTGCTGTTTTGTCATCGAAACCAAGTTGAAGGGCTTTGTACCCGTCTACCTCTATGGTTCTGACTTGGGTGACTACGCATGGACCTGCTTCGATTACTGTACAAGGAATGTTTTTCCCGTTTTCGTCGAATAAGCTGGTCATTCCGATTTTTCTACCTATTAACCCAGACATTCTAATTTAATTATTAATTATTATTCTACTTTTATTCAAAAAAACAGGGTTAAAATACTTCAACCCTGATGTATTTTTTTTCGTTTTTCCTTCGTCAATCGCTCCGGACATGTCTTGAAAGGATCATCCTTTCAGTTTAGTTTTGTTGAGATTCCGAAACAAGTTCGGAATGTATTCAACTAATTATTTTCTTACTTCGCAAGAAAATAAAGTTTCATTACACTTTAATCTCTACTTCAACGCCGCTTGGAAGTTCTAACTTCATTAAAGCATCAATAGTTTTTGATGAAGAACTATAAATGTCTAACAAACGTTTGTAAGAACTCAATTGGAATTGCTCTCTAGATTTTTTATTTACGTGCGGAGAACGCAACACTGTAAAAATCTTTTTATGTGTAGGTAATGGAATTGGGCCATTTACAACAGCACCAGTACTTTTTACCGTTTTAACGATTTTCTCAGCAGATTTATCTACCAAATTGTAATCGTATGATTTTAATTTTATTCTGATTTTTTGACTCATCGTTTAATAATTTAGAGATTATCCTTTGGCTTTAGCTATTACTTCTTCCGCAATGTTATTTGGTGTTTCCGCATAATGTGAAAACTCCATAGATGACGTTGCTCTACCTGACGACAAAGTTCTTAAAGTGGTTACATAACCAAACATTTCTGATAATGGCACCGTTGCTTTTACAACTTTTGCACCAGATCTATCATCCATCGCAGTTACCTGACCTCTTCTTCTGTTTAAATCACCTACAATATCCCCCATGTTTATTTCAGGAGTTACCACGTCAATTTTCATAATTGGCTCAAGAATTACAGCCTTTGCAGCTTTTGCAGCAGCTTTATATCCCATTTTTGCAGCCAATTCAAACGACAATGCATCAGAATCCACAGCGTGGAATGAACCGTCATACAAAGTAACCTTCATACTGTCCATTTCGTATCCAGCTAAAGGACCGTTTTTCATCGCCATTTTAAATCCTTTTTCAACTGAAGGAATAAACTCTTTTGGAACGTTACCACCTTTTACGTCGTTAACAAATATCAAACCTGTTTCGCCTTCGTTAGCTGGTTCCATCGTAAATTTAATATCCGCAAATTTACCGCGTCCACCCGATTGTTTCTTGTAAACTTCACGGTGATCCGCTTTTGCAGTAATTGCTTCTTTATATTCAACCTGTGGCTGACCTTCGTTTACTTCAACTTTAAACTCACGTTTTAAACGATCAACAATAATTTCTAAATGTAACTCACCCATTCCTGAAATAATTGTTTGTCCGGAAGCTTCATCAGTTTTTACCGTAAATGTTGGATCTTCTTCGGCCAATTTACTTAAAGCCATTCCTAATTTATCAACATCTGCTTTTGTTTTAGGCTCAACGGCAATCCCAATAACTGGATCAGGAAAGTTCATTGATTCCAAAACGATTGGAAACTTTTCATCACACATGGTATCCCCAGTTTTGATGTCCTTAAATCCAACACCAGCACCTATATCTCCCGCTTCTATATAATCAATAGCATTTTGTTTGTTTGCGTGCATTTGGTAAATACGTGAAATACGTTCTTTTTTACCGGAACGACTGTTCAATATGTATGAACCGGCATCTAAACGCCCAGAGTATGCTCTGAAAAATGCCAAACGACCAACAAAAGGATCGGTAGCAATTTTAAAAGCGAGCGCTGCAAATGGTTCTTTCACACTTGGTTTACGCAATTCTTCTTTTTCAGTATTTGGGTTAATACCAATCACACCTTCTTTATCAATTGGTGCAGGTAAATAACGACAAACTGCATCCAATAAAAACTGAACGCCTTTATTTTTAAACGCAGAACCACAGACCATTGGAATGATTGACATATCCATTACAGCAGCACGAAGCGCAGCATGCACTTCATCTTCAGTAATAGAATCTTCATCTTCCATATATTTTTCCAACAAATTTTCATCATACGCAGCAACTTCTTCAATCAGTTTACCACGTAGGAACTTCGCTTCTTCTTTTAATTCTTCCGGAATCTCAATAACATCAAAAGTTGCTCCCATTGTGTGGTCATGAAAAATGATCGCACGGTTTTTTATCAAATCAACAATCCCTTTAAAGTTTTCTTCATCACCAATATTGATAACGATAGGCACTGCATTAGAACCTAACATTTCTCTAACTTGCTGACAAACACCTAAAAAGTTTGCGCCTTGACGGTCCATTTTATTAACGAAACCAATTCTTGGCACTTTGTAGTTATCGGCCAATCTCCAGTTAGTTTCAGATTGTGGTTCAACACCATCCACTGCACTAAATAAGAAAACCAATCCATCTAATACTCTCAAAGAACGATTTACTTCAACAGTAAAATCAACGTGACCTGGAGTATCAATAATGTTAAAGTGATAGCCCATTGCATCAGCAGTAGGTTCACCATTTTCTGTAGGGAATTTCCATTCACAAGTTGTAGCAGCAGATGTAATTGTAATCCCTCTTTCCTGCTCTTGCTCCATCCAGTCCATAGTTGCAGCACCATCATGTACTTCACCTAATTTATGGGAAACACCTGTATAATAAAGAATTCGCTCGGTGCAGGTAGTTTTACCGGCATCAATATGAGCTGCAATTCCTATATTTCTTGTATATTTTAAATCTCTTGCCATTTCTGTTTATTAAAATCTAAGGTGAGAGAATGCTTTATTAGCATCAGCCATTTTATGAACATCCACTCTTTTTTTCACTGCGGCGCCTTCTTCTTTAGCGGCAGCTAAAACCTCACCGGCCAAACGTTGGGCCATTGATTTTTCATTACGTTTTCTTGCATATAAAATCAACCATTTAATCGCGATAGACACCTTACGGTCTGGTCTGATTTGCTGTGGAATTTGAAAAGTTGCCCCACCAACCCTGCGGCTGCGAACCTCAACTTGTGGCATTACATTGCTTAACGCGTCTTTCCAAATTTCTAATGATGATTTTTCCTGGTCTAATTTTTTTGTTTCTACAATGTCCAATGCATCGTAAAACACTTTGAAAGCCGTAGATTTTTTACCGTCCCACATCAAGTTATTCACAAAACGTGTCACTAACTGATCGTTAAACTTTGGATCCGGTAAAAGCACTCTTTTTTTCGCTGCTCTTTTTCTCATGTCTTTACATTAAAGTTTTTAAATTACTTTTTAGGGGCTTTTGTACCATATTTAGAGCGACGTTGCGTTCTACCGTCAACACCTGCAGTATCTAATGCACCACGTACAATATGATACCTAACTCCCGGCAAATCTTTAACCCTTCCACCTCTAACTAATACTATCGAGTGCTCTTGTAAATTATGTCCTTCTCCAGGAATGTATGCGTTCACTTCATTACCGTTTGTTAACCTTACCCTTGCTACTTTACGCATCGCTGAGTTTGGTTTTTTTGGTGTTGTGGTGTAAACACGTGTACACACTCCTCTTCGTTGAGGACATGAATTTAAAGCAGCCGATTTACTCTTCTTAGTCATTTTGGTTCTTCCTTTTCGTACTAATTGCGAAATTGTTGGCATACTGAAATTTTGTTATAAATTACTTTTAAATATATTATGCTCTTTTCAAAGAGTTTGCAAATGTACAATTATTTTCTTCTTAATCAAATATGAATATATTTTATTTTTTCTAATTAAATTAACAATAAAAATAATAGGTAGAAATAGGTAATTTTAAAGTTGAAATAAATCAATGAACTTTGATTTATTTCACTTGAGGGTGTATTGCGTTTTTGATGATATTTCTTCATCAGTCAACTTCTAATATGCTATTAAAAACACTTAAACTAACTTATTTTGATTGATTACAATGTGTTTAAAATTAATTAGATCTTTTTCAAAGAAGGATTTATAAAAAAATCAACTTACCGACAAATTTTCGGTATAACAAAGAATATACTACAGCCTTTTCAATTATATCAATTTCACCTTAATGATAAGCAACTTTTTTAAAAATACAACATCTATATTATACAAGTCAATTATTAATTAATAATGTTGATGCCATGTTTTTTAAATATTCTTAACATACATACAATTGGCACCTTAATATTTAAAATCAAGGAATCTTTACCTTATTTTAAGATTTTAACACTAAAAAGTTTGGTTTATTAACAAATTATTAAGATTTTTGACCTAATTAATTCAAATAATTATATAATGAAAACAAAGTTTAATGGTTTTTTAACGCTTATACTGGCGTTTATGGTGCAACTAACGTTTGCCCAAGAAAAAACTGTTACGGGTAACGTTTCCGACGCGAGCGGTCCATTACCTGGTGTAACAGTTATTATTAAAGGTACCAAAACGGGTACACAAACTGATTTTGACGGTAACTACTCAATTAAAGCTGCCACAGGCGCTGTATTACAATACAGCTTTATTGGTTTGCAGACAGCTGAGAGAACCGTTGGAACTTCTAATGTAATCAACGTTTCTATGAAAGAAAGCGCTGAAGCATTGGATGAAGTTGTTATTACAGGGTTTGGGAGAAAAGTTGAAAGACGATCTGCGACCTACGCCGTTCAGCAAGTTGGCGGTGAGGAAATGACTCAAGCCAGAGAATCCAATATTGTAAACTCTTTGTCCGGAAAAGTGGCCGGGGTACAAATTACAAACAGTTCTGGAGCCGTAGGTTCTTCTTCAAGGGTTGTTTTAAGGGGTGCAAGTTCTATTACAGGTAATAACCAACCATTATATGTGGTAAATGGTGTTCCTTTAGAAAGTGGAAATTTTGGAAATGCCGGAAGCGGCGGTGGTGCTGATTTACCAAACGGGGTGTCAGATATCAACGCTGATGATATTGAGTCTATTTCTGTACTTAAAGGACCTGCTGCTGCGGCATTATATGGTGTAAGAGCAGCAAACGGGGTTATCCAAATTAAAACAAAATCAGGCAGAAAAGCACAAGGTTTAGGGATTTCATTTAACAGCACTATGTCTGTTGAAACTCCTCTTATATTGCCTAATTACCAAAATTCTTATGGTGGTGGCGGTAACCAAGATTTTTATCAATGGGTCGACGGAACAAACGGTTCAGGTGGTGTTGATGAAAGCTGGGGGCCTCCTTTAGATGTGGGCTTGGAGTTTGTTCAATGGGATTCATATAAAGTAGGTGGCGCTCCGCTTCCTTGGGTTTCTCAACCTGATAATATTAAAGATTTTTACGACACAGGTCTTACCTTAAACAATAATATTTCCTTTAGTGGAGGTGCTGAAAATATTGGATACAGATTGTCTGTTGGCTCTATGGACCAAACAGGGATGGTACCAAACACAGACCTAAGAAGATTTTCAGTAGGTGGATCATCAACTTATACAATGTCCGAAAAATTAACAACTTCTGTTGATTTCAATTATACGCGTTCTAAAAGTGATAACTTTGTAACGCAAGGGTATAACAATGAAAACCCAGTGCAACAAATGATTTGGTCTCAAAGACAGGTTAATTTTAATGACTTAAGAGATTGGAAGAACTTGCCATTGGCAGCACCTGGAACTGTTGCTGGAGGCACACCAATAAACTGGAATACAAATTTCCAAAATAACCCATTTTGGGTATTGGATACCAACACAAGAGCGTATAACAGAGAAAGAATAGTAGGAAACATTGCGTTAAATTATGCTTTTAGCGATAGTTTCTCCATTTCCGGTAAAGTTGGAACCAACTTTTGGAATACAAGACAAAATTACAGACAGGCTTTTGGAAGCAACAGTGCCCCTAATGGGTATTATAATGAAACTGCCAGAAGTTATGCAGAAACCAACTCTGAAGTAATTGCTTCTTATACCACAAAAATTACTGAAGATTTGGCTTTTGAACTAAGTGCCGGAGGAAACTCTATGTACAGAAAATCAGAATTGGCTTTTACAGCTGTTCCTCAACTTCAATTGCCTGGATTTTATAATGTAGCCAACCTAAAAGCGGGAAGCAACTGGGAAGTTAACAATTCTTTCTCAGAACAAAAAATCAACAGTTTGTTCGGTTTTGGTAAATTCTCTTACAAAAATTATTTATTCCTAGAATTCTCCGGAAGAAATGACTGGTCAAGTTTATTGCCAATCAGCGAAAATTCATTCTTTTATCCATCAGTTACTGCCAGTGCGGTGATTACGGATATGATAGATACAAAATCAGATGTTTTATCCTTCTTGAAAGTTAGGGGTGGCTGGTCTGAAGTTGGTGGCATTGGCGCATTAAGTCCTTACAGCCTGCAACCGACCTTTGCCCTTTCAACAGAAACTTGGGGAGGTAATTCGGTAGCATTTTTGCCGGGTCAATTAAACAATCCAAACATTAAATCTGAATCAACAACCGGTACAGAATTTGGTATAGATGTTCGTCTTCTTAACAGTAAAATACGTTTCAACGCAACTTATTATGACCAAACCAGTACAGATTTAATTGTGCCGGTACAGGTTACAGCCGCGTCAGGTTATACCAGCTCTGTACAAAATGTGGGTGAAATGAATAATAAAGGAATTGAGTTGCAATTGGGAACAACTGTTGTTGAGTCCGGTGACTTTAAATTTGACCTAGACTTAAACTTTGCAAAAAACACCAACGAAGTGATTTCTTTAGGTGGCTTAGACGCATTGGTTTTAGGCGGTCAATGGAACATGACTTTAGAAGCTAGGGAAGGCGAATCTTATGGTTCAATCGTGGGTACCTTCTTTGAAAGAAATGAAGGTAAAGTAATTTATGAAAATGGATTGCCAAAAATTGCGGCCAGCACTAAAGTATTGGGAAATATTACGCCTGATTGGACTGGTGGAGCCAACTTTACTTTTAGCTATAAAAACTTCAGTTTAAATACTTTGATTGACGCTAAAATTGGTGGAGACATTTATACAATGACAAATACTTGGGGTAGATATGCCGGTGTTTTATTCGAAACTATTGCAGGAAGAGAAACTGGTATTATTGGGGATGGCGTAATGCTTGTAAATGGCAGTTATGTTCCTAACAATGTAGTTGTAACCGCTGAAGATTATAATAAAAGAGCCTATTCAAACGGTATTGTGGAAAGTTCGGTATTTGATGCTTCTTACGTAAAACTTAGACAGGTTCAAATTTCTTACAAATTGCCGAAAAGCCTTATTGGAAAAACACTGTTTACTGATGTGAGTTTTTCTGTTGTAGGACGTAACTTGGCCATTTTGCATAAAAATGTTCCTCATATTGATCCAGAATCTTCCTTTAGTGACATAAATGGAAACCAAGGTCAGGAATTTGGTCAATTACCATCAGCAAGAAGCATTGGTTTTAACATTCAATTAAAACTATAACCTTTTATTAATAAAATAATATTTAAACAATATGAAACGATTTAAAATTATAACATTATTATTATTATTTGGCTTACTGGTTTCAGTTGGCTGTGATAGTGATTTTGAAGAAATAAACACAGATCCTAACAACCCTACGGCGGTGCCATCTAGCCTGCTGATTCCGGGAGTTGTCAGAGCCGCTCAAAATGAGTCTTACAGTACTTTTACTGGAGGTGATATGGGCGCTACTTGGTCCCAACAATTTGCTAAAGTGCAATACAATGACGAAGAAAGATATATTCCTAGACAATCTGTAATTACGAGAGTATGGAATACTTTTTATGCCGTAGTTATTTCTGATGCAAATGCAATGCAAACAATTGCGATAGCGGAAGATAATAACAATATGCAAGGTGTTGCCTTAACGCTGCAAGCTTATGGCTATGCATTTTTAACCGATGTTTATGGAGATATTCCTTTCACTGATGCCATGAAGGCAGCCACCGAGGGACTTATTGCTCCAACTTATGACAGTCAGGAAGTTGTGTACACCGGTATTTTAGCAATGCTTGATGAGGCTATTTCTTTATTGGGCACTTCAGGAGACATTGATGCCACAAATGATATATTATATGGCGGCAATCCTAATTTATGGAAAAAATTTGCAAGTTCCTTAAAATTCAGAATGTTAATGAGAGCTTCCGGCAAAATGAACGTTGCAAGCGATTTACAGGCATTGGTTAATGCAGGGAATTTATTCTCCAGCAATGCAGAAGATGCAAAGTTGACTTATTTAAGTGCTGACCCAAGTTCCAACCCATTATATGAAACCATTATATTTGGAGGCAGGGCTGAATGGAAAATAAACTCAAGAATGGTTGAAATTCTAAGTGGCTCTAATGACCCACGTTTGCCTGTATATGCGCAAGTAAATGATGCAGGTATTATTAGAGGAAAACCGGCAGGCTTTAATGATGTTCCAAGTGATGACTGGAATTATCAAAATGTATCTCCTTTAGGCGAGTTCTATTTGCGACCTGAACTTCCTGGTTTCTTTATGTCGTACCCAGAATTAAAGTTCTTAATGGCTGAAGCCATTATGAAAGGCTATATCTCTGGTGATGCCAACGCGCAATACCTAGAAGGAATGACAGCATCTTTAGAATTTAATGAAGTTGCTGGTCCTGACATTTCAGAATTTATGGCAAACAAAGTATTGGCAACTACTCCTGCATTGGCTTTAGAACAAATTGCAACCCAAAACTGGATTGCTTTATTCGCTCAAGGTGTTGAATCTTGGAATGAGTACAGAAGAACAGGATTTCCTGTACTGTCGCCTGCTGTAGATGGTGCTTTAAATGAAATTCCGTCTCGATATAATTACCCAACAATTGAAGGTTCGGTTAATAAGACAAATTACGAGGCGGCAGTAGCTGCACAAGGAGCTGATTTATTGACAACGCCAATTTGGTGGATGAATTAATTATAACTTTTAAAATAAGAATATGAAAGCAATAAAAATATTAAGCATCTTATTTCTGTCATTAATTACATTTTCTTCTTGTAATGATGACGATTTAAATGTTGACAATCCAGACGGAAATTTTAAACAAGGTGGTCTGTTGGATGTTAAGAACACTTCTATCAACTATGTAGTTGGTAACCCTGGCCCTTATACCGCCAACATTCGTGTTTACCAAGGCGATGTTAAAACAACAAGCCTAAGAGTATCCAAAACTTTTTACAGCGGCAGTTTTGTTTCCAATACTGTTGATACTTTTAAAACGATTCCTGTATCAGGTGACCAAAATAGTTTTGTAAACTATAGTTTCACTTTTGATGAAATGGTTACCGGTTTAACTGGTGCAGATGGAAATCCATTGTCAGCGTCTGACGAAGACTATCAGATTGGCGATTATTGGAAATTTGATTATTATGCAACTACCGGCAATGGTGAATTCAAAAACTTTGCAAGCACTAAAGCGACTATCTCAACAAGATATGCAGGCACTTACACTGTAACTGAAGGTATATACTATAGAATTGGAGTGCTTCAAGGCACTTGGGTTGGAGAATCTGTAACTATTGAATCAGTTGATGCCAGCATCTATAAACACAATGGTTTGGCTTTCTGGGCTGATAATGCTTATTATTTTACCGTAAACAATGACACCAATGAAATTTCAATTATGGATGTTGACCCTGAAGGTACTGCCGTATTGTTAAATGGCAATCCAATTATGGTTTGTGGCGGACTTCCTTTTGAAACATTGTCCTGTGAAGGAAAAAGCAATGCGTTCCCAAATGATGTAACCGGTGAAGATGTTCTTGAATTTACAACGGGATATTATAATGGTCCGGGGGCTACTCGTGAATTTTACGAAAAAATGGTAAAACAAGTAGACTAAAATTAACACATAAAAAATATAAAAATGATAACAAAAAATTATAAAAGTATCTTTTCTTATTTGGCAGCGCTAACCACGGCACTATTTGTTGTTAGTTGCGACCAAGAAGATAAT
Organism: Lutibacter sp.; assembly: GCA_032251275.1. Classification (GTDB taxonomy): domain Bacteria; phylum Bacteroidota; class Bacteroidia; order Flavobacteriales; family Flavobacteriaceae; genus Lutibacter. The sequence continues at coordinate 11,203 of JAVVEF010000001.1, read as the reverse complement.
ACTGGATTTGGTACCTTGGTGCCAACTTCGCCAACCTTATCGGTAACCACCTCGGTAAGCAGCAAAAGCTTAATTGAAGACGATTCAGTTTATGAATTTACGGCCACCCTAAGCGAGCCACAATTGGTGGATGTGAAACTATTTGTAAACCAAATCGCTGGTGACGCTTCCAATGGTGACGATTATACCGTTGATGGAAGTTTGGTAATTCCTGCCGGTGCAACAAGTGCTAAAGGGAAAGTTAAAATTCTGTCTGATGATTTAATAGAAGCAACAGAAACAGTTAAATTACAAATTGGAGATAACTTGACTGCAAATGCGTCAATTACGCCTGTTACTATGGATTTCACTATTTTGAATTATACAGATGGTGATTTGGCTATTGACCTTAGTTGGGCTATGGCGTCAGTAACAACTGATAACTCAGGCGTTGAAATTGATCCTACAGATTTTGCTGATTTAAGATTACTGGTTTCAACAGGTCCAAATAATACAGATATAATTGGTGAACCAGACGGATCAACTTTTGTATTAACTTTAGATACGCCAGATGGTGAATACTATATTGTGGCAGATTTTGTTGAAGCAAACAATAAAATTATCAGAGATTTGGATTTAACTCTTACTTTAAACCAAAGTGGCGTTATAAATAATGATTCTGATGAGTTTCCTGCTGCTTTAAATTCAGGTAATTCATGCTCAACCGTGTATTATGTTCTGGCAAAAATCGTAAAATCCGGAGATTCATATACTATCTCGCCATTAGGCGAAAAAAGCCCTGTAACAGCATCTCCTTTTATTGGGACAGCAACTGCAGTGGTAGATGAATGGGCAGATTATGGAGCAGGTGATCAAACCGAACTTTTACCAGTTCTTGGAGATCCATTTTCTTTTATCATTGACACGCCTGATTTTATGACTTGGATAGCTAACAATGACACCGCCTTTATGGTAGTCACTATTGATCCAGCAACTGGAAATGTTACAGTTAAAGCTAATGAATATTTCGATTATGGACAACCTGGCGGTGGCGGTGATGAATTTGGTACCGGATTCGTAAATGCTTGTACTGGTGAAATTAACCTCTCAATAACTTATGATTTGGGAGCTTGGGGAGTTTTTTCTAATCAAACATTAATCCTTCAATCAGATAACTTCTAAAAGAACATTTAGAATAAAATTAAAAACCGCCCTTAATGGGCGGTTTTTTTATGCTTAATTTTGCAAAAATTTAATTTAATACCCATTAACACTAGTGTCCACTTAAAATAAGTTGAAAACCAGTTGGTTAGTTATATGTTCATTGACATTATTGTAATCTGATTTCATAAGTAATTCATTTACAGGTGTTTTATCTAGTAATGAGGCTGATAAAATTTGTAGAATTTCGTAGATTGAACGATTAATTTTTAAATCCTTCGCAATGATTGATACCAAGCAATAAGTTATTATTGCGATGTTAATTTGTATCCGTACAGCATTTTCTGTTGTTCCCCAAAAGGTTTTAACTTTCAGATGTTGTTTTATCCATTTGAAGAATAATTCAATCTGCCAACGCTGTTTGTAAAGTAAGGCAATTTGTTGGGCTGATAAATCAAAATTGTTTGTCAAAAAGATTAACATTTTTTTGTTTTCAACATCAAAGAACTTCACTTTTCTTATCTTTTCAGGATAATCTTTTGAAGTATAAAAACCGTCTATTTTTCCTGTTTGGTCGTAAATAACTCCGGTAGATTTATCCGTCATTTTGGAATACATTCTTTTAAATTTTAAATTTGATTTTGCCCTTACGACAAAAAAAGCATCTGATTTTGTAATTCGATAAAGCCTGAGATAATCTACATAAGCACGGTCAAAAATATAATAAGCAAAAGGTTCGTAATTGATGATGTCCATTGCATTAACATCATGAATGTTTGCCTCTGTAATATGAATAAATACAGGGATTTGTGTGTTAACATCAAAAAGTGTGTGGAGTTTTATTCCTGCTTTGGTTTTTCTAAAATGAGCCCACCAAAACACACTTAAACTCTGACTAAATTTCTAATAATTGTGATTATCGATCAAGAATACCACAACAGTTACAGAAGGCATATAATTAATTTGAAGAAAATAACACCAAATTAACAATAAGGTTGGTGAATTTGTTAAGATTACCATGAAATTTTTATATTTCAATTAAAGCTAATACCCTAAATAACAAATTTTGTTTGCCAACGCATCATATTTAAACAGATAAAGAAACATTAAGATATTGCGGAAAAAACTGGTTATAGGATGGCTGATTAGAAATGTTTTTTAAGATTTTAACTGGAGCGTTTGCCCAGTGGATTAATCAATTAAAAACGCATATTTCCTTCAAATTTCTTAAATTTACCGTTTATCTTAAAATTTGCTATTTTATGTTTTCATTTTTTCAAAAAAAGACCCCGCTTACTTCCCTGTTCCCTAAAAATTTTGTGGATATCCATTCGCATTTTCTGCCGAATATTGATGATGGGGCCAAAAGTATGGATGAATCGGTCGCTTTGTTGAGAAGGATGCAGGGGTACGGCATTAAAAATATTATCTGTACACCGCATGTGATGGAAAGTGTTTGGGAAAATTCTTCGGAAGCCATTCAGCAAAAATTAGACGCCCTGATTGTGCATTTAAAAAGCATTGCGTTTACAGACATTACAATTAGCGCAGCAGCTGAATATATGCTGGATGCCAATTTTGACCGCCTGCTAAAAACAGAAAAATTACGCACCTTAAAAGACAATTATATTCTGGTGGAACTGTCCTTTATCAGTCCACCCGTTAATTTATTTGAAACTTTGTTCAATATCCAAATTGCGGGTTACAAACCTGTTTTGGCACATCCTGAAAGGTATGCCTATTATCACAACGACTTTTCGGCTTATAAAAAACTAAAGGCTGCAGGCTGTTTGTTTCAGCTGAACTTATTGTCCTTGTCCAATTATTATGGATCTTCTGTGACTAACGCGGCACAATCGCTTTTAAAACAAGAATTGATTGATTTCGCAGGCACAGATACCCACAAACACCACCATTTGGATTTTTTGGAAAAGATTGTCGACGGGAAGGTTTTGAACCTTATTGCACCAGTTCTTAAGGCCAATGCCTTTTTTGGGGAATAGGAGCTATTGGGACCGAAGACGGAAGACCGAAGACCGAAGACCGAAAATGGAAGACCGAAGACCGAAGACCGTGTCTTTTCGGTTGTACCTTCGGCTTCGCT
>JAVVEF010000001.1:0-7859 GCA_032251275.1 Lutibacter sp. | reverse complement strand
ATGGAAGACCGAAGACCGAAGACCGTGTCTTTTCGGTTGTACCTTCGGCTTCGCTTAGGGTAAGGGTTGTCCGTTTTTTTTATTTAAACTTTCTAGGATTCTGATGCTAGATTGCCAGTTTTCTCGTTAAAGGTTCAGCAGGTTTCGCATCTAATTCCTCGTATACTGAATTGTTGGAAATATATTCAGGAACAATTTCTTTCATTTTTTGCACCGTTTGCCCAAATTTAAATTCCTGATTGAGACTTACCAGTTCATTGATACCTTGTATTACCAGCTTTGTATTTATCAATTTTGCTTTGGCAATCATAATTTTTTCGTTGTACGTTGGCGTTGTATTTTCGCCATCCCCCAGCAGTTCTTCATAAATTTTTTCACCCGGGCGCAATCCTGTAATTTCTATTTCAATGTCTTTTGGATATTTTAATCCCGATAAACGAATCATATTCAATGCCAAATCATAAATTTTAATGGAATCACCCATGTCAAATACAAATATTTCACCTCCCTTACCCATTGCCCCTGCTTCCAACACCAATTGACAAGCTTCCGGAATGGTCATAAAATATCGGGTAATATCCTTATGGGTTACTGTTAAAGGGCCACCATTTTTAATTTGCGCTTTAAACAAAGGTATTACAGAGCCGTTTGAGCCCAGCACATTTCCAAAACGTGTGGTAATAAATTTAGTGGTTCCATTATTCTTCAAACATGTAATGTACATTTCAGCGATACGCTTGGTTGCTCCCATTACATTTGTAGGGTTTACAGCCTTATCGGTAGATATCATAATAAATTTTTCAACCCGATATTGTACTGACAAATCTGTAACTATTTGAGTTCCGGATACATTTACGCAAACCGCTTCGTATGGATTTTCTTCCATAAAGGGCACATGTTTGTATGCCGCAGCATGAAAAACAATGGCCGGCCGGTATTGTTTAAACAACAATTCCATTCTTTTCCTATTGCGAATATCGCCAACAATGGCCGTAAAATTAGAAAAATTTTTCTGGCAAAAAGACTGCTGAAGGTTATACAATTCAGATTCAGCCTGATCAACTAAAACCAATTGCCGGCAATTTAATGCTGCCAGTTGTCTGGTAATTTCGCTTCCTATTGAACCTGCCGCACCCGTGATTAAGATAACTTTGTCGAAAAATTCGTTCTTTAAAAGCGGATTGTCCAATTCTATCTGTTCTCTCCCAAGTAAATCATCAATTTCGATGGATTTAATTTGTTGGACTTTTAAATTATTATTAATCCAAGATTTTGCGGAAGGCACAATTCTCATCTTTACTGAAAGTTTGGATATATTGTCCACTATCTCTAAAAGTCGTTTTGGTCTTATGTTTTGGATTGACAGAATAATCTCATCAACCATTTTCGATTTTATAAATTTATCATTTACATCATCCGCATAATAAATAGAAAGTCCATTTATTTTTTTTTTGGATTTTGATTTATTGTCATCAATAAATCCCAGCACCCGGTCATTATTGTCTTTGTCGTCATGCAATACAGAGTAGGTCAACAAACCTGCATCCCCGGCGCCATAAATTAAGATTCGTTTACCCGGTTTAACTTCAGAAATCAGACTGTTATAAAATGATTTAAAAAAATATCTGCTGGCAATTAAAACGGTAACGTTTAACAGGAAGTGAATGCTCAAAATAGAAATAGGAATGGTAAAGCCCTCTATGATAATAAATTCCCGGTTTACCAACACCACAGCAATAAGGATTCCCATCATTATAAAGCTCGCCAATGATACATTTATGGAGTCCTTAAGCCCGGTATGCCTGATAATGCCTTTGTATGAACCTATCAGCAAGAATCCAATTAAGGCCGCACCCAAAACTATGGGAATTTGAAATATTAACTTTGAAGTGTCAAAGCTTAACATAAAGTTAAATTGGATGAAATAAGCCAATATAAAGGTATTGGCAACGATATACAAATCGATTAATAATACAATCCAACGAGGAACGCTATTGTTAATAATTAATCCCGGTATTTTTTTTAACATACTACATAAAGTTTTGGCGTTCCAATAATGTTATCTGATTCATCCTTGGTCCCGTTAAACAATAAAGTGCTAAACAGTTCTTTTTCAAGCATTTTTGATAAATTTTCTTAAGATATAGCTGTTTTCTAATTGGCAGAAATCACCCAATCTGAATTTGATGCTGTTGCCCCAATTTTAATTTAACAAATATATAACATTTTTTCTGTTAGGGGCAAGTTGGATTTTGGTTGTTTTATTAAAGCCTTCGAATTGGGCGGACGGGCTGAAACTATTTTTTTCTAGGCTCCCTCCTTACCTCGTTTTTACTTAGACGCTGCTCAGCACAAGTTACTTCTGCACTGCTCAGCACAAGTTTAGTGGAGGTAGTGGCCAGAAGGCATTTATTTAGTAAACCATGTTTTATACCAAGGTTTTTTAATTACTTCGTCACTATAACCTCCGTAGCCGTAACCGTAGCCATAGCCTCTTTCAAAGTCAGTGCCGTTTACCAGCATCGCCATATTAGGCAATCGCTTCTCTTCATACATCATTTTAGGAATCGACAATAAACGTTTGTCCAAATAATTGGCGCGTACCACATAAATAAACATATCAGCAAGATTGCTCAGCAATAAGGTATCTGTCACCAAATTAACGGGTGCCGTGTCAACAATCACATAATCATAGTGTTGTTTTCCATAGGCCAGCACCTCTTCAAAACGGCCATTCATCAACAATTCTGAAGGGTTTGGAGGTATCAGGCTGGAACTTATAAAATCGAAATTCACTTTTTTTACCGATTCAATTATGTCGGTAATTTTCAGTGTATTGTCCATCAAATAGTGGGTCAGTCCTTTATCCAACTTTAAATCGAGGTATTCCCCAATTTTTGGTTTTCTGATGTCGGCTCCTATCAGCAATACCTTTTTATCGCTCAATGCCAATACCGCCGCCAAATTGATGGACACAAATGTTTTTCCTTCACCACCAATGCTTGAAGTGACAAAAATGGTTTTGCCGCCTTGTTTTACGGCCGTGAGCATAAAATTGATATTGGTTCGCAACAGTCTGAAAGATTCCGCGATACCGCTACGGTCGCTTTCGGAAACCACAATTTTATCCCCGGATTTTGTGCTGGGGATGTCGCCTAAAACCGGTGCCCTAACTGCCGCTTCCACATCAGTGCGGGTATGCACTTTATTGTCCAGCAATGTCATCAAATATATTACCCCAAAAGGAATGAGCAATCCCAGCAAAATTGCCGCCAGATAGATAATATTTCGTTTTGGGGCCACAGGTACATTGCTTCCATAAGCCAAATCGATAATTTTTGCGCTTGGCTGGGTGACTGCCATGGTAATGGCATTTTCTTCCCTTTTTTGCAACAAATACAGGTAAATTGTTTCCATAATTTGCTGCTGGCGTTGGATGCCACGGAAAACCCTTTCCTGTTGTGGCACATCAGAAATTGTTGAAGAAAAACGAGATTCCTGTCCTTTTATGGCATTTAAGGAAATTTTCAGGGAAGCTTTTGTAGCAGCGAGACCTTGTTTGATGTTATCCTCCAAGCTTTTTATTTGTCCGTTTAAATTGATGATGACCGGATTTTTTTCGGTAGATCCTTTCAAGATTCTGTTTCGTTCCAGCACCAGTTGGTTGTATTTTTCGGTATTGCCGTCAACAGAAGCGTCTCCAATGCCCAAATTAGCAGGAATCAATCCCCCTGAATTGGCATTGATATAGTCACTCACGTATTCCGTCAATTTTAATTGGGTATTAAGCTCCAGCAACCTTTTATCTATTTCAGATTTTGATGCGACTGCCAATCCTGCTTCCGTAGCCAAATCGGTTAATTGGTTGTTTGTTTTAAATTGCTCGGCTCCTTTTTCCACAGCCGACAGGTCTTCATTGACGATGACAATACGCTGGTTTATAAATTCGTTGGTGTTTTTAGCCATTAAATTCTTGTCCTCCACCGCATCATTGTTGTATTGGGCCACCAGATTGTCGAGTATTTCAATCGCTTTGCCTTTCACCGGATCGGTCAGACTTAAACGCAATACACTTGCCTGTTTGCTTACCGGCTGAATTTGCAGCGCATTCCGATACCTGTTCACCACATTTTCAAAAGGCGCAACTTGCACAATCAACTCTTCATCATCCTCAAATTTCCATTTCTTTAAAGGCGTTACAGACATTTCGCCATAATTGGTTTTGATGAGCTCTCCAAAATTATGGTCTTTTGATTCGTTCCCTTTCGCATCCTTTAGGGTAAAGGTGCTTTCAGAAGTAATTTTCACCGTAAATGAAGTGTCGAGTTTGTGAAAAACCGAATCGGGCGAAAAGAAGTGAATTTTTACCGGCGCCTCCTTTTTGAACAATTCCGATTTTATCACTCTTCCTTGTTTAAAAAAAGAAACATTTAATCCCAAAGATTTCGCCACCCTTTCAGCCAGCGATTTGGATTTCAGCAATTCCATTTCATTGTCCAGCGATGCTTTTGAACCGCCCATCAGTCCTAAATCCGCGAAAGCGGAAAGTGAGGAGGACAGACCTCCCGAATTTTTATCATCCACCAAGATGGTTGTCGAAACCTCATATTGGTTTGCGGTGTATCTCAAATAAAAATAAGCCGTGAATAAAGCCACTGCCACCCCTAGCACAAACCATTTCCAATGAAACAGGTAGTTTTCAAGCTGTTCGCGCAGGTTTATCGATTCGTCGTTGTCGTTCATAGGATTGTATTGGGTGTTTTCTTGCATAGGGATTGGTTTATTAACGTGTAATTATCGCCAGTATTGATATTAAGAAAGAAATGGTTGATAAAATAATACCTGTATTGGCACCCACTGCCGAAGAATTTATCTTAGACTTGTTGGGTTCCACAATCAGCACATCATTTTGGGCAAGATAGAAATACGGGGAATTGAGAATTTCCCTGCTGGTTAAATCAATGTCCACAAAAGTCCGTTTTCCGTTTTGTTCGCGCACCAGCACCACTGTTTTACGTTTTCCCTGAATGGTTAAATCGCCTGCCAACCCGATGGCTTCCAGAATGGAGATGCGTTCATTGGGCACCGGATAGGTTCCCGGTGATTTTACTTCCCCCAAAACGGTAATTTTAAAATTGGTGAGCCTGATATTGACAATGGGGTTTTTGATGTAAACCGCCAATGCTTCCGTAAGGTGGTCGGTGATTTGTTTGGTAGTAAGCCCCTCCACTTTTATTTTCCCCAACACAGGAAAATTAATATCACCGTCGGAATTTACCAGATAGGTGATGGGCTTGGGGATTGAGGTGGTATTTCCTGCCTCAAATAAATTAAAAGGCAAAGCCGCTTCGGCATCCAATGCCGACACATTGATGGACAGTATGTCGTTTTGCTGAACTTTTGGCGCTGTCATTACGATTTCCTCCAATGCCCTTACGCCTTCCGCATCCTGCAAATAAAGCATTTCTTTTTTAGCGACACAAGATCCCAAAGTTACTAAAAGCACTGTTGCGACCAAAAATTTTAACCTGTTTGTCATTCTTTTTATTTTAATTTATGTCCATTTTAATATGGTCAAATTTTTCATATACTGAATTGTTTGAAATAAACTCCGGCACAATTTCTTTCATTTTAGAGACGGTTTTTTCATAATTCAGTTCCTTGTTGATTGCACACAATTCATTTATTTTTACTTCAATTTCTTCTGCATTCAAGGTTTTTACCTTGGCAATCATAATTTTACTATGGTGGGTTGGCATCGTATTTTCGCCATCGCCCAGCAGTTCTTCATACACCTTTTCCCCCGGCCTGAGTCCGGTAATTTCTATATCAATGTCCTCCGGATATTTCAGGTTCGACAACTGGATCATATTGAGGGCAAGATCGTAAATTTTAATGGGTGTTCCCATATCAAACACAAATATTTCGCCTCCGTCGCCCATGCTACCGGCTTCCAGCACCAGTTGGCAGGCTTCGGGAATGGTCATAAAATAGCGGGTAATGTCTTTATGGGTTAAGGTAATTGGCCCGCCGTTTTTAATTTGTGTTTTAAACAAAGGAATCACCGAACCGCTTGACCCCAATACGTTGCCAAATCGGGTGGTAATAAATTTGGAAGTGCCCTTATTTTGCAGACTGGTAATGTACATTTCGGCAATGCGCTTGGTGGCTCCCATCACATTTGTTGGGTTCACCGCTTTATCCGTAGAGACCATCACAAACTTTTTAGCCTGGTGTTTTACCACCAAATCGGCGATGGTTTTGGTGCCAAATACATTCACAAGTACAGCTTCATAGGGATTTTCTTCCATAAAAGGCACGTGTTTGTAGGCTGCGGCATGAAACACCATTTCGGGCTTGAATTTTTCAAAAATAGAATCCATCCGTTTTTCATTTCTCACATCGGCCACAATGCAGGTGATGTTTTTGTGTTTTTTATAGTTGAAATATTGTTGCAGGTTGTACAAATCAGATTCGGCCTGGTCGACCAGAATTAACTGTCTGTAATTGAAATTTGCGAGCTGCCTGCATATTTCACTGCCGATGGAACCTGCAGCTCCTGTAACCAGCACCACTTTGTCGTCAAATTCTTTATGCAATCCGGCATTGTCCAATTCAATCACCGATCTTCCCAATAAATCTTCTATGTTGATGGTTTTTATTTGGGCGGCTTTTAAAACAGGTCGGTCCATCCAGGTTTTTGTGGGCGGAATAATTTTTACCTTTACGGAAAGTTTCGCCAATTGGGCCACTATTTCAATCAACCTTGCCTGTTTTATGTATTGCATGGCAATAACAACCCTTTTAATCCTTTTCTCGGTGATAAATTTTTGCGTAATGTCTTTGGAATCGTAGATCTTTAATCCGTTCAGACTTTTCCCCTGCTTTTTTTTGTCATCATCAATAAAGCCACAAATCTGCGTATTGTTTGCCTTGTCGTTTTTGAAAATGGAATAGGTCAGTAATCCGGCTTCCCCTGCGCCATAAATCAATATCCGTGGCCCGACCTTAAAACTGGAAAACAAAATGTCGTAAAAAATTTTAAACAAGAACCGCAATCCAATCAGCACAATGGTGTTCAGCAAAAAATGGATGACAATTATTGACATAGGAAAATTTAAACTTTCATTCAAATTCAGCTGATTGTTGAGTAAAACGGTTGCCATTAAGAAAACCATCATTAAAAAACTGGCCGAAATTACTTTTACAGCATCCTTGGTGCCTGTATGGCGAATGATTCCTTTATAGGAACCTGTAATTAAGAAAGAAAATACGGCAATGGCGATAATCACCGGGAGTTGTATTTTTAGCTCTGACCCGTCCAATTCATAGTGAAAATTAAAGCGTATTAAGTGGGCGAATAAAAAATTATTAACCACGCAATACAAATCAATTGCCAAAACCAACCAGCTTGGAGCACTCCTGATAAAAAACTGCTTCCGAATCTTTTTTAACATATATTCCTATTTTAAGCACGCTTGACAAACAAATGCTCTAATTTGATACCATAGGGTATGCTAATTTGCCTTTATGGTTACTTTTTATTGACCACATTGCTGTGATGCTGCAATTTTTAATTCCTCTTATAATTAACCGGGTTGGCTTACTAAAATTTTATAGGTTGCAAATATAATCATTTTTAAACAAGTCAATTCATTTTAGAACAGACAATTAGTAAATTACAACCATTTATTTTGCTTTTTATCTAAATGATTGATTTTTTAAGGATTAGGGAGGATTGGCAGTTCTCAGTTGTAAGTTCTCAGTTGGCAGTTATCAGTTGTAAGTTTTCCCCTTCGGCTTCGCTTAGAGGATTACGTTAGTTATGGACAGGTTGTCTAGGGATTTTGTTAGTTCAC